>JBATYS010000292.1:0-5905 GCA_049674205.1 Candidatus Aminicenantaceae bacterium | reverse complement strand
GCACAAACGGCAATTCCTATTTGGGTGGTGAGGATTTTGATAACCGGATCGTGAGCTGGCTGATCGAGGAATTCGAGAAAGAAAGTGGCGTAGATCTCGCCGAGGATAAGCTGGCTTTGCAAAGGATTAAGGAGGCTGCAGAAAAAGCCAAACGCGAGCTCTCTTTCACGCTCGAAACAGAGATCAACCTTCCTTTTATCGGTTCCGACAAATCCGGTTCAAAACATCTCAAGCAAGTTATCACAAGAACAAAGCTTGAAGAACTCACTAAGGACCTGGTCCTGGAGACATTTTCGTACATCGATCAGTCTTTGACCGATGCAAACCTCGATGCGGACAAGATTGATGAAGTGATCCTGGTTGGAGGACAGACTCGCATGCCTTTGATCAAGGAACTGATCACTGATTTTTTTAAGAAAAGGCCCATCGAACGCATCAATCCAGATGAGATCGTCGCCATGGGGGCATCTATTCAAACTGCGATCATTGCAGGTAATTTGAAAGATCTCGTTCTGCTTCTTGACGTCACACCCCTCTCTCTCGGTATCGAGACTGAAAACGAAAGATTTGTGAAAATCATCGATAAGAATACAACTATTCCCACAAAACAAACCAAGGCCTTCACCACTGTGGAACACGACCAGAGGAGGGTGAGAGTTCATGTCCTTCAAGGTGAGAGTGAAAATATTCACGAGAATATCTCGCTGGCTGTATTTGACTTAGTCGGGATAGCCACAGCACCTGCAGGAGTTCCTCAGATCGATGTCACCTTTGAGATCGATGCAGATGGTATCGCAAGAGTATCGGCGAAGGACGTGACCACTGGTCGAGAGCAGGGCATAGAAGTCAGGCCAACGTCCGGCCTCACTCCTGAAGAAGTGCACGGCATAATCAAAAGAACACGTGAGGAAGAATCTGAATAGATGTCAAGAGGAATGATTAAGCAAGACTACTATGAAATCCTTGAAATTTCCCGCGGGGCAACTCCTGAGGAAATAAAAAGCGCTTATCGCAGGTTGGCCTTGACGTATCATCCGGATAAGAATCCTGGGAATAAAGAGGCGGAAGAAAAATTCAAATCTGCAGCGGAAGCATACAGCATTTTGATCGATCCCGATAAAAAATCGACCTATGATCAGTTTGGACACGATGGCTTAAGAGGACAGGGTTTCAGCGGATTTTCCGGCTTTAACACGTCCATCTTCGGTGATTTTGAGGATATTCTCGGCAACTTTTTCAACTTTGGCTTTGGAGATATCTTTGGAGCAAGAGGTGGAAACAGGTCCTATGAAAAGAGTGGAAGAGACATGGCTCTTGAGGTATATCTCACGCTGGAAGAGGCTGCAACTGGTTTAGAGAAAGAGATTAAGCTCAACCGAAAGGAATATTGTCCTGAGTGCAAGGGGACAAGAATGACACCTGGAACGCAGAAACATGCCTGCCCTCAATGCCAGGGAAGGGGACAGATCCGCTATCAGCAAGGATTCTTTGCTCTTTCAAGGACATGTTCTCATTGTGGTGGAGAAGGAGAGATCATATCATCTCCCTGCAACGAGTGTAGGGGTACAGGCAAAGTAAAAGAGAAAAAAACGCTTCGCGTCAAGATACCAGCGGGCATTGACGATGGGATGAGGCTCCGGATGGAACGAGAAAGCGAAGTAGGAGATTTGGGTGCACCACGCGGGGATCTCTACATTGCGATCAGACTTAAAAAGCACAAATTCTTTGAGCGGGAAGGGAATGACCTTTACTGTCAAGTCCCCATATCTTTCACACGTGCAGCTCTGGGAACTAAAATGGAAATCCCCACATTAACAGAGAATGAGATCGTTTCCATTCCGCCGGGAACACAGCCAGGCCATGTCATCCGGCTTAAGGATAAAGGAATCAAAGATATCCACAATCAAAGACGGGGAAGCTTGTACATAAAGATCGATGTTCAGATCCCTGTGAACTTATCAAAAAAGCAGAGAGAGATTTTGGGAGAATTTGCCGAATCCACTGGCGAGAAGCTGGATGATGTGGACAAGAAACTTATCGATAAGATGAAAAAAATCTTTCATTGAACTTAAATTGAGATATTTTAGTGACTTCCAATAGATTTTTTATTCAAAAGGCCGAGCTCTATAAATTTCCTGTCTTGCTGACTGGGAAAGAACATCACCATTTACATTCTGTCGTTCGGATGAAATCCGGTGATAACATTTGGCTCTTTGATGAGCAGGGAACCGAATACTTAGCACGTGTAGAATTCACAGGGAGGGACAACACCCGACTTTCTGTGATGGAACAGAAGGGAAAAAAAGAGCCTCCAGTCAAGATAACGTTGGTCCAATCCCTCATAAAAACAAGCCGGCTGGAATTTCTCCTCCAGAAATCGACAGAACTCGGAGCGGACTGTTTTCTTCCAGTGATCTCAAGCAGGTCCGTGGTCAAAATTGAGGGAAAAATCGATAAGAAACTCGAGAGGTGGTCGAGAATAGTTAGAGAGGCAGCAAAGCAGAGTGGGAACACTAAGGTCCCCACGATCCTGACGCCGAAACCACTGAGAGAAGTACTCAGAGAGGACGAGGATGGCTTAAAAATTTTTCTCAACGAACGGGGTGGAACATACCTGAAAGAGATCTTACAGGGGGAGTACGATTCAGTAAAACAGGGAATGGGCATCCCCTCATCCGTCAGAGTTTTGATCGGACCTGAAGGAGGCTGGACACAACAGGAAGAACGCGATATATTGGACCATGGCTTCAAAGCCATTAGCCTTGGCCCGCAGACACTGCGGGCAGAAACTGCAGCGATCAGTTGCTTAGTTTTAATCAATCATTTTTGGAATTTATAGGATGTTTCTCAAAGACCAAAAAGTCGGAAAATACCACATCATACGCTCGTTGGGCAGCGGAGGTTTTGGGACGGTCTTTCTAGCAAAGGACACATGGCTCAATAAACAGGTCGCGATCAAGGTTCCCCACAAACAATCCATAGAGCTATTTAAACTTTTAAAGGAATCACGGCTGCAGGCCGCACTGAATCATCCCAACATTGTCCGGATGATCTCAGCGGAAAAAGAGAAAAGAATTTTCTTTATGGTAATGGAGTATGTCAAAGGAGAAACACTCGAGAACGTTTTGGAGAGAGAAAAAGTACTGGATTATCCAAAAGCCATCGAATATATCCTCCAGATAGCGAGTGCTGTGGACCATGCCCACAAAAACAAGATCGTCCACAGAGATCTGCGACCTTCCAACATTATCATTTCCGAAGAAGACATACTTAAGATCACCGATTTTGGGACTTCTGCATGGCTGAACAATATCCCTTATGCCTCTACTCGGATCGGGTCGCCTCCCTACATGGCACCTGAGCAGTTCTTGGGTAAATCCACATTCCGCTCCGATATCTATTCTATAGGATGCATATTTTATGAACTCCTCCTCGGACGGCCTCCTATCCTGGATCCGGACCCCTTTAAAATTCTGGAGTTGGCAAAAGAAGGAAAGATCACTCCCCCCCGATTGAAGAACAACCGCATACCAAAAGATATCGATGAGATCATTATGAAATGTCTCTCTACCAGTCTAGAGAAAAGATACCAGAAGGCCTCAGAGATCATCAGGGACATCTCAAAATTCAAAGGCAAAGATCCCAAAAAAGTGGAGATCGATGATATATGGGGCAGAATCAAGGCGAGAGAAAGAAAACAGGACAAGTTGTGCTGGAACTGTCGCAGGCCTCTCCATTCCAAATCTGAGATCTGTCCTCATTGCGGAGAACATTCCTAACCTGGACTATTCATAAAAAATGTCGATACTTGGTATAATAAAAGCAATATCAAATAGTTACAATATTCTTCCTGTAAATCACCTTGAAAATTTCGTTATAAATTGCATCCTATTCATAATCGACATTTTTTACCTTTCAGGCGAGCCGATCTCACCGTATAGGTTTTGTTGCAAAGGATTTGCAGTAGATGACTACAGCTACATCCTTTGCGCCTTGCCTCTACGGCAAACTCGACTCGTGAATAATCCAGGTTAAAAGGAGCCTTAAATGAGCCCATTTGATGAAAATGCAAAAATCTGGATGAACGGCCAGTTGATCCCATGGTCAGAGGCCAACATCCATATTGCTTCCCATGTCATCCACTACGGAAGTTCCGTTTTTGAAGGTTTGAGAGCGTACGAAAACTCACGGGGCACTGCCATTTTTCGTCTGGGAGCACACACTAAAAGGTTGTACAATTCTGGTAAAATGTACAGGATGGAAGTTCCATACACCCAAGATGAGTTCAATCAAGCGATCATCAACACGGTTAAAATCAATAATCTAAGATCCTGCTATATCAGGCCTATCGTGTATCGAGGTTACGGAATGCTTGGTGTGGATCCATTTCCAAACCCGGTCGATTGTGCCATACTCGTCTGGGAATGGGGAACATACCTCGGTGAGGAAGCCTTGGAAAAAGGAGTGGACGTTTGTGTCTCGACTTGGCGAAGGATAGCACCAGATACTTTTCCAGCAATGGCAAAATCAGGAGCACACTACATGAATTCTCAACTAATCAAAATGGAGGCCATGCTCAATGGTTATGAAGAGGGGATAGCCCTGAACCCTCAAGGCCATGTCAGCGAAGGCAGTGGAGAGAATATATTTCTCGTGATAGATGACTATCTTCTCACTCCACCCTTAGCATCGTCTGTTCTGCCCGGAATCACACGCAACTGCATCAGGCATATCGCAAAGGATTTAAACATTCCCCTTCATGAACAGACTGTTCCTCGAGAGTTGCTCTATGTCGCGGACGAGGTGTTTTTTACAGGCTCTGCCGCAGAGATCACGCCTATACGCTCGATCGATAAGATAACGATCGGCAGCGGCAAAAGAGGTCCGATCACATCAAAACTCCAAGAAGTGTTTTTTGGTTATATCAACGCAGGACTAGAAGACAAACATAACTGGTTGACCTACATATAGTATTTGAATCTTTGAATCCCATTTCTCTTTTTCACACGACTAAATGGAATAACAGGTAAAATAGATAAACGTGTTGTGAGAAAGCAGTAAATTCAGATATAATGATTACGAAACTCAGCGGATTGGATGTCCACACCAAAACCTGAGCTAAATGATCTTTGAAGACAGACTCAAGGATCAATGAGAATTCGAGAATAAAGTGAGCCGACACAAATTCTTTAAAAAAACACAAAAAGAGGAGGGGGACTATGGACATTGATGAACTTTTAAAGATTGCTATTGAAAGTGATGCTTCAGACCTTCACCTGAAGGCTGGGAATTATCCGATTCTGAGAATTCATGGGAAGCTCAGTCCCCTGACAAGCTTCCCGAGGTTGTCTCCAGAAAACACCCGGGAATTGACTGACCAAGTGACGAATGATTTTCAGAAAGAGAGGCTCAAGGAAGATCTGGATGTCGACCTGGCTTACAGTCTTGCAGGATTCGGCCGATTCAGAGGAAGTATTTTTCAGCAGAGAGGAAGTTACGCGATAGTCTTGAGGATCATCCCGCTCGATGTGATGACAATCAAAGACCTCCTGCTTCCGGAAGTTCTGGAAAAGATCTCATTAGAGCAGAGAGGTCTCGTCTTAGTTACCGGGACAACAGGAACAGGTAAAACGACCACCTTGGCAGCGATGATCGAGCACATCAACGAAAACCGGATGGAAAACATCATCACTATCGAGGACCCGATCGAGTATCTCCACCGCGACAAAAAAAGCACGATCTGCCAAAGAGAAGTGGGTGTGGATGTCATGACATTCTCCAGAGGTCTCAGAGCATCACTCCGTGAGGACCCCGATATCATCCTGGTCGGAGAGATGAGGGATCTGGAAACCATCGAAACAGGTCTTCTGGCCGCAGAAACTGGGCACCTCGTATTAAGTACAGT
>JBATYS010000291.1:0-1736 GCA_049674205.1 Candidatus Aminicenantaceae bacterium | reverse complement strand
TCCTTCGTTCCGAGCAAACCCTTCTCGTAGTGATTCGTTCCACGCAAATCTCCCCTTTGGATATGGGCCATGAGGTTGATGGGAACACGGCTCACTTTGCGCACCTGCCTTTTTTTTGTGATCCCATTCTCTTCATAAGTCTCGATGATCTCTCCTATCCCCCCTGTGTTGTACTGCAAGAATTTCACCTTCCCCGGGTAGTTGCTGACGAGAGTCATGATGATCTCATAGAACCGGTTCACTTTATTGGCCTTGGAGCCGACGATAAACGGGTCTGTTCCTACGATGCGTACCGATTCTCCGGCCTTAAGCGGCTGACTGGCATAACTGTGAGTGCTTTCTCCCCATAGGTAGGCGAGGACCGCCTGCTCTGGCGTAAGTTCTTGAGCGAAGGTCATGATAGTATTTCTTCGGGTGATGAAAGCGAATATGAGACCATCGAGGTTTTCCAATGGCGGAAGATTGATGGATTTGGAGAAAATGGGGACCATCCGTCCCTTTATGGTGACTTTAAGCTTTTCGCGGTTGATCACTGACCGGCCGTTGGCTGTGAGGCTCTCATCCAGGAAGTCCACTTCTCCGTTGGACTTGATCATGACGTTCTCATAGAGAGCCGTTTTATCCACGAGGGCATTGTACATGGCCTCCTGGAATTCCTTCTCCACATCTGTTTTTACAAAGAAGTTGTTCTCTGATCCCAAGGCTGAACCGTCTTTGCACAGGAAGCAGATGTCGTCTTGCGTCACTAGAGTCTTTTCTCCCTTTTGATAATCCAGGCCGAGCTGGTGGCAGGACCATGTGGATTTTCCGGTCGCCGTGAGGCCGAATAAAAAAACTCCGAAAGTCTTCAATTTTCCGTCTGTACCTCGAACTGTGACGATCTTTGTGCCTGCATGCAATCCGAGCATGCCCAACTGGTCCGCTGTCCACATGGCCTGACGGAGGAAACCTTTTTTATCCTCACCCATGTAATCGGTCCCCAGGGCGATGTTGATGTTCTGTTCCGGGAGGACTAGAACTTGTTGACGCAGAGGATGTTCTTCGGGAATGTGGATCATGGTGAATTCTGGCCCGGGTCTTTTCCCTGGTTTGAACATGGTTATTCCCCACATGTAGCCCAGGCGGTAGTTGATGAGGTCTGCCTCAGAGATATAGAGATTGCACACAGGATTATAAGAATCGTTCTCGCCCATTTGTCGTCGAATATGGCAGATCGGGAGAGTCTTCACTAAATGCAGCACTTTGTCCAACTCTTCCGGGGCTTTGGCGATGATCGCTTCCTGCTCGGAGGTGAGCCGTGGAAGCCTCACCGCTTCGCTGCCAAGATACACGGTTTTCGGGGCGATGCGGCTGGAGATCGCACAGCGCCACCCATAAGATCCGTAAACTGTTTTGATGCCAACGGATTTCGCCCGTGGCTCAAGCCATTTGAGATCCACGGATTTGACATTCGGGCCTTTCAGAGCCTTTTGGAGCTCCTCTGAAAATTGGCTATAAACATTTTCGTTGTAGATCTTTTTATTGTTCATTCCTAAAACTCTAAAACAACATCGCTCAAACTCGATGCTCCCTCAAACCCTATTGCTGTAAGCTCAAAATCTCAATCAGGCCCTGGCTCTGTTTGTGCTTCGCCCGTAAGGATCCTTTTCAGGTCATCAGGGGGGGCGACTCCGCTGTTTAAAAGGTAACACTCTGTGCTTTCCAGCAAGCGCCGGAAAAAATTTCTCTCGAGCTCC
>JBATYS010000290.1:0-9572 GCA_049674205.1 Candidatus Aminicenantaceae bacterium | reverse complement strand
TGTCCGGTTTGAGGTATTTTTTGGCGACCCGGAGGACATCCGCCTTAGTCACCTTTTCCACGCCTGTCTTTATCGTCTCCATAAAATCCATAGGATAGTCATTATAGGCGTATGTCATCAACCGATTGACGATCTTGGCCTTGCTGTCAAAATTGAAGACATACGTGTTCAGGTCCCGATCTTTGGCTTTGGCCAATTCATCATCACTCACCTCTTCTCTGGTTATCCGCCTCACTTCCTCGAGCATGAGTTCGATGGCATAGACAGTAGACTCAGACTTGGTCTGGGCCGCACAGCTGAAGATACCCGGATGACGGTAACTCGCGCCATAGGTTCCCCAAACATTGTACGCCAAACCCTCATCTGTTCGTATTTTTTTAAACATGCGCTCCCAGGAAAGGATGTTGTTCATGACACTCAATGCCGGATAATCTGGATTGTTCATCAACCCTCCGATATGTCCGAGGCTGATGTGGGACTGGTTGACATCCGGTTTGTTAACGAGATTCACCGTGTATTTGTATTCATACTTCACCGTGGGCGGCGAGGGAATGTCGGAAGTCCCTTTGGGCCAGGTCCCGAGCGTAATCTTAAGCCTCTGCACCATCTCGTCCATCGCAAAATCTCCCCACACGGTCATGATGGTGTTGTTCGGGTAGAATCCTCTCTTATAAAAACGCACGACGTCATCTCTTGTCACGGCATCGATAGTGACGTACTCCGGATGCCGGGCATAGGGGCTTGTTGCACTATACATCAGCTTCCAGAATTCCCTGCGAGCTATTCCTCCGACCTCGTCGTTCCGGCGTGAGATCCCCGATCTCTGCTGGATCTTGGCCAGATCGATCTTGTCTTCACTGAAAACCGGATTCACCAGGATGTCTGTCAAAATGGCCAAAACGAGGTCCACATCCTCTTTGAGCATCGAAGAGACAAATCCACCCGAACTCTGCCCGACGTAAGTCTCAACGGTAGCAGCGAGAGACTCAAGCTCTCTATCGATGTCATCCCCCGTTTTTGAGGCCGTTCCTCCCGACCGCAGAACAGTTCCTGTCATCTCTGCGAGCCCGACTTTCTCAGCAGGCTCATAAACCGATCCGATGCGAACCACCGCCCGGATGTCGATGGTGGGGAAGTCGTGGTCCTCAACGAGGAACACTTTAAGCCCATTTGCCAACTCCAGCGTTTCTATCTTGGGCATCTTGATGGGATTGAGAGGGAGGAACTCAAATTTTTCCTTGGGGCTCTTCTGGGCAAATCCCGATAGGACACTCAGGGCCAAGATAAGGACAAATGCACCCAAAACTTTTAAGGGTTGTATGTTTTTTTTCATTGTTTTTTCCTCTGTATAACATCCAGCCTGTTTCATCTGTTGGCCCTCATTTTCCTTCAGGTACGATCTCTCCAATCGTCCTGTGCTCATCCACGAGATACATTTTGGCCACACGTTTGACATCCTCAACACTGACGCTTTGAAGTTGCTCGACTTGATCGAACAACCTCTGCCAGTCGCCTAGGACAACGTCAGCATAGGTCAGCAATTCCGCCATGCTCCCGTTTGATTTCATTCGAGAGAGCATGGCTTTGACAGTACTGCGTTTATACTTGGTCAGCTCGTCTGCCGTAACGGACTCTTCTTTAATCTTTGTGATCTCATCATCGATAAGCTCAAGGCACTCTTCGGATGTGTGCCCCTGGGAAGGGACTGCGATAAACGCGACAAGGTTCGGATATTTCTCCCCCGGGAATCCGTTGAACACTCCGCTCTGAATGCAGACCTTTTTGTCCTTGACTAGGGACTCGTGCAGTCTAGATGAGCGTCCCTGTCCCAAGATATTAGCGAGTGCATCCAGGGCAAAGCTATCGGCGTGACGCACATCGGGCCTGTGGTAACCCATAATGAGGATGGGCTGTGACTTGGCCACAACCTGGGCCCGCCTCTCTCCCCACTGTTCGGGTTCTTTGGTCCGCAAAGCTTCTGGTTTGGGCTCACTGGGGATTGTCCCGAAATACAATTCCGCCATCTCAAAAACCTCGGCCGATCCTACATCCCCCACAATACTCACAGTCAGGTTGCTGGGACCGTAATATTTGCGGAAATAGTCCTCCACATCTTTTCGGGTGATGGATTCCAGGTCCGACATGTGTCCCACGACCGAGTGTTTATAGGGATGCGCCTTAAAAGCCGTAGAAAGAAAATCCTCCACCAGCCGGCCGATGGGCCGGGTCTCCAAGGAGAGGCGCCTCTCCTCGATGACCACGTCTCTTTCCTTATAGAACTCCCGGAAGACAGGATTTTGAAACCTGTCCGCAGTCATGGCCATCCAGAACTCCAGCTTGTTCGAGGGGAGGCTGTTCACGTACTCTGTGGCATCAGCGCTGGTGAAGGCATTAAGACTCCGGTCTCCTTCTCGCATGAACATGTCGTCAAACTCTCCGTTCACCACAAACTCCTTTGCCTTTAGCCTCAGAGCCTCAAACTTTTCCTTCATCTTTTGAAGAGCTTCTTCATCCGGGTTCACTTCGGCCTGTTCGGCCTTGAGCTTCTCGTAAAGGGCATCCAATTCCTCCAAGACCTTGACCTCTTCCTCATAGTTCGTGGTCCCTACAAGCTTGCTACCCTTAAAGGCCATGTGCTCCAACAAGTGAGAGATCCCTGTGATCCCATAGGATTCATTGGCGCTCCCCACATCGGCATAGACATGGAAGGAAACGACCGGGGCCTCATGGCGCTCCAGCACAATAAACTTCATTCCGTTTTCCAGGACGTGCACCTTCACTTGGCTCTTGATGGCATCAAAAGTCTGCGCTGCAATGCTCACACCAAGAACTAAGAAGAGGGCACAAACAACACACGCCCTATTCATCAATACAAGCTTTTCCCTCATGTCTTCACCTCCTCATCCACATAATATCTTAAGATCCAGCTTTTGTTTTTTTGATGCCCAGGTTTTCGAGCTGCTTGTCATCGACTTCGGAGGGAGAATTGGTCAGCAAACACAGAGAACTTGTCGTCTTGGGGAATGGGATGACATCACGGATCGTGTCTTCACCGGCTAGGAGCATAACGATGCGGTCGAAGCCAAGAGCGATCCCCCCGTGTGGTGGGGCGCCGTAACGGAGAGCCTCCAAGAAAAATCCAAATTTTTCTTCTGCTTCTTCCGTACCAAGTCCCAAAGTTTTAAAAATCACCTTCTGCAAATCGAGATCGTTGATACGGACCGAGCCCCCTCCTATTTCCACGCCGTTAAGGACGAGGTCGTAGGCCTTAGCCCTCACGCGCTGCGGCTCTTTCTCCAGAAGAGCGATATCCTCTTCGACAGGAGATGTGAAAGGATGATGCATGGACACAAGACGCCCCTCCTCCTCGCTCCACTCAAAGAGCGGAAAATCCGTCACCCAGGCGAATTTGTACGCCTCTGTCCCAAGGACCTGTTGAGCGACAAACTCCTGCCGGATCGCACCGAGAACACGGAGTGCCATATCCTTTGCATCGGCCACTAAAAGTACGAGGTCTTTGTTATCCGCTCCGCAACGCTCCCATATCTTCTCAAGCTCACCTGCGGAGATCTTTAAGGAGGATTTGAACTCATCAAGCTTTTTTATCCATATGATCCCTTTAGCTCCTAGGTCTCTTGCTTTCTCGTTAAGCTTGTCCAGCTGGTTTCGGGATAAATCGCCACTCTTCCCCAAAACCAGCCCCCTCAGCTCACCTCCCGCAGAAAGAGCGCCCTTTATAATCTCTGAATCGATTTGAGAGCCCACATCTGTTAGATCCACAATTTCCAGATCCATCCGGAGGTCGGGTTTGTCCGTACCGTACTTGTTCATACTCTCCTCATAGGTCAAATGAGGGAAGGGATGCTTGACATCGACGCCGATGAGGCCAAAAACAGAGGCCATCAATCCTTCTATCACCTGGAAAACCTCCTCGCTTCCGACAAAACTCATTTCCACGTCGATCTGTGTGAATTCGGGTTGGCGGTCTGCTCTGAGGTCCTCATCTCGAAAACAGCGGACGATCTGGAAGTAGCGGTCAAACCCCGCGATCATCAAAAGCTGCTTGAAGATCTGAGGGGATTGCGGCAGAGCAAAAAACCGACCCTTGTAAATGCGGCTGGGCACAAGGTAATCTCTCGCTCCTTCTGGAGTGGATTTGGTGAGGAAGGGCGTTTCGATCTCGTAAAATCCCTCGTCATTCATATAATTCCGAGTTGTGAGCGCAGCTTGGTGCCTGAGCTTGAAGTTGCGCTGCATAGAGGGCCTGCGGAGGTCGATGTACCTGTATTTGAAGCGAAGCTCCTCTTGAGCTTGCGGAGGGTCAGCAACGACAAAAGGAGGAACTTCCGATTGCATCAAAACCTCAAATTCTTTGGCCTCAATTTCGATCTCTCCCGTGGGAAGCTGGGGATTTTTCATTTTTTCGGCTCTTTCTCTTACGATTCCCCGGATCCCGACAACATCTTCCATCCTCACCTTCTTGGCTTCCTCAAGAAGGTTTTTGGTCTCAGAAGAGATAACAACTTGAACGATCCCCTCTCTATCCCTGAGGTCGATAAAGACCAGGTTTCCGATGTCTCTCTGTCTGTTGACCCAACCGAGCAGAACCACTTCATGACCGACATGCTCTTCGCGAAGCTCTCCGCAATAATTGGTTCTTCTCCACCGTTTTTGTTCTGTGGATTTCATGTTGACCCCTTCTTCGGTTAATGTAAAATCACGAAGCCTTTTGGACTTTGGTGAGGATATCGTCTGAGCTAACTTCCTGCTGGTCTCCTGTTTCCATATTTTTTAGCTGATACCTGTTTGCCTTCACTTCATCTTCACCTATAATAAGCACCCAGGCCGCCCCCAGTTTATTGGCACGGCTCATCTGATTTTTCAAGTTTCGATCCCTGTATTCGATAAGGCATTCAATCCCGTCTTTTCTCAGTTGCCTTGCCAGGTTCATTCCTGCGTTTTTCGCTGCATCACCTAAAAATGCGATGTAGAGGAAGGATTCCTTCTTTTCCTTGAATGGGACGATAGAAAGAAACCGCTCTAAACCCATGGCAAAGCCAATCCCGCAGATATCCGGGCCTCCGAACTCTTTCATCATGTCATCATAACGCCCGCCGCCAAGAATGGCATCTTGGGCCCCTAGCTTGGATGAGATGATCTCGAACGTGGTTTTGGTGTAATAGTCAAGGCCGCGGACCAAACGGGGCTCCAACCGGTAGGAGATCCCGTACGATCCCAAGTAAACTTTGAACAGATTGAAATGTTCCTCACACTCCGGACAGAGAAAATCCGTGATCTTCGGAAAACCCTGAGACAGCTTCCGGCACGTTTCCTCTTTACAGTCGAATATCCGTAAAGGATTGAGATCTATCTTCCTCTGGCAATCGGCGCAAAGGGTTTCTCTCACTGCTTCCGCTGCCTGCTTCAGCTCACTGTGATAGGGGGGACGACAGGCTTGACACCCCACCGAATTGACCAAGATCTCAGTGTTCATGACATTCAATCTTTTCAGGAGAAAATCCGCCATCTCAACGATCTCCGCATCGATGGCCGGGTCTTTTTCACCAAAAACTTCGATGTCGATCTGATGGAACTGGCGATAGCGGCCTTTCTGCGGTTTGTCATAACGGAACATGGGCCCGAAAAAGTAATACCTCATGGGCTGGGACTGAAGATGGAGACTGTGGTCTATGATCGCACGCACGATAGAGGGAGTGTACTCGGGCCTCAGCGTGAGAGACCGACCCCCCTTATCCAGAAAAGTGTACATCTCTTTGGTGACCACATCAGATGTCTCCCCCGTCCCTTTTTCAAAAAGCTCTGTGGGCTCGAACACAGGAGTACGGATCTCTCTGTACCCATAGAGCTCGAAGATCTCTCTTGCTACGGATTCGACCTTCTGCCATTTTCTCGCTTCGGACGGCAGAATATCCTTGGTGCCCTTAATGGCAGTGATCTTTTTTTTCGGATCGGCGCTCATTTCTCAGTAAAAACCCCTATCTTCCTGAATTTCCGGTATCTGTGTTCTCGCCTCTCCTCTTCATCCATCATCTCCAATCTTTTTAACGTTGCGTTCAAGTGTTTATCCACATTTTTAAATGTTGTATCAAAATCGATATGTGCCCCTCCTGGGGGTTCTGGGATGATCTTTTCGATGATACCGAGCTCAAGAAGGTCCTGAGCCAAAAACTTGAGGTTCTCTGCAGCCTTGGGGACAGCCCCCTGGTCCTTCCAGAGTATCGCTGCGCATCCCTCGGGCGAGATGACCGAGTAGAAGGAGTTTTCCAGCATCAGGATGGCATCACCCACTCCGATAGCCAAGGCTCCGCCGCTGCCGCCCTCACCGATCACGATGTTGACGACAGGAACCTTCAGTTTCGAGATCTCCCTCAGGTTGTAGGCGATAGCCTCCGCCTGTCCATGTTCCTCTGCCTGGATCCCAGGATAGGCACCGGGTGTATCGATGAGAGTGACGATCGGAAGGCCGAATTTCTCGGCCATTTTCATCACCCGAAGTGCCTTGCGATACCCCTCTGGATTGGGCTGGCCGAAGTTGCGGGCGATCCTTTGCCGGGTAGTTCGCCCTTTCTGGTGCCCGATGAACGCAACAGAGCGGCCCCTGTAAAAGCCCAGTCCCGCAACAATGGCTGGGTCGTCTTCAGAACGGCGATCGCCGTGTATCTCCATAAAGTCCTCGGTGAGGGCTCCCAGATAATCCAGGGTATACGGCCGCTGCGGATGCCGGGCGATCTGAACAGTCTGGAGGGGAGTCAGGGTGGGGGCGAGCTTCGCCCATTCCAAAGCGATCTTTTTCCTGTTCTCGGCGATCTTTTCTTCTGCACCATCCGCCTCGCTGGACATAAAGGCATCTATTTTTTCCTTGAGATGTATGATGTTTTTCTCGCGTTGATAGAAATCTTTTTGTTGAGCCATTTGTCTGCTATAAGAACAACCTTAAATTTCCCCGCCTATTCTATCGGAGTGCCCCGCGTAATGCAAGATGGACAAGCGGCTGAGAGACTATCGGTCTGAAACACGGACAACTCTGAGATTCTTCAGTGGGATCTCGAGTGAATTTAAATTCCCGTCTTCATCTGTTCCCACATGGATCTCAGAGCCTGACATCTCTAGAATGAAATGGCAGGGATTGAATTCCGAGGGGACCATGGTAACAGGTGTCTCTACCTGGGGAATGGAATACACAGACAATTCTGTCTTTTCTTGGAGAGTGCATGGAAATCGTTTTGTCAAGACAATGTAGGGAGAGTAAACGGCGTTCGGCAAAAGGAGAGCATCTCTTCTGATCTCGACTTCCCTCTTCTGTTCCTGCCCTGCAACCAGGATAATATTCTCGACAGTTCCTTCGTTGATGACACTCAGGATTTCCTGTTCGACGCCGCTCACCGAACCTTTGAAATAATACTGGCTGGCAATAAAGCTCTTATCCAGGCGAATGGTGAGTTTTTCGATCACCATGGGGATCGGCTTGGTCATCCGCCCTCTGACTGTGAGAAGATACTCCTGTTCCTTGGATTCCCAAATGTATTCCTCGTAACCGACTTTTTCCCCCATAAAAAAGACATCAAAAATCCCTTCTTCAGATTCCTCTTGCCCTCCTAAAGCAGGAACAGAGATCGACAGGCCAAATAGAAGAATAGGGATAAAGATAAAGGCCCTCGAAGAGAACGCACGCATACTTTTCTTAAAGTGTGATCTACTCTATGATAACGGCCGTGCCATATGCCAAAATTTCCGAAGCGCTCTGCATGATCATCGAGGTTGTGACGCGTATCCCGATGATGGCGTTCGCTCCTAAACCTTCGGCCTCTTCGACCATACGGTCAAAGGCCTGCTCCCGAGATTCGGCCATCATCTTTGTGTAGTCCGTGATCTCTCCTCCCACAATATTCTTCAACGCTGCGGAAATGTCTCGACCGATATGCCGGGCGCGGATGGTGTTTCCTCGGACAAGGCCGAGAGTTTTTATTACGGTTTTACCCGGGATTTCATCCGTGGTCACGAGCATCATTTGACAACCTCCTTGTACCGTTCCCTCTTTCTCACAAAAATCCTTTCTCTTCCGATGGATACGAGCAGGATCACCAAGCCACCCAGAACGGTCAGGATTCCGATCTTCAGGATCAATGGGGTGGTCGTGTCCTGAATGATCCCTTCGATGGCTTTGTATCCACCAAAAAAGAGCATTATGATAGCACCGATCGACAACAATATCCATCCAATTCTTCTCTCCAATCGGTTATAAACGGAGGTCCAGTAGACCTGCCACATCTCTTTCGGGGGTTGTTTCAGTTCCATTTTTTGCATGACCTCCTCGAATTTCACCATTTCTTCCAACTCTCTGCGGCACTCCTCACATTGCTGGACATGTTCCTCGATCATTTTTTTCTGATCCTCGCTCAAATGTCTGTCATGGTAAGAAGAAATGAGTTCTTTTATCTTTTGATGGTCCATATCAAACTCCAAAAAACACCTCTCTATTCAAAACCCAAGTATTTTCCGACAATCCCTTTCAGCCTTTTTTTAGCATAATACAGGGATGACATCACCGTCCCGATGGGCTTATCCAAGATCTCTGCGATCTCCTGGTAGGAAAGCTGCTGGAAATAACGGAGGACGATGATCTCCTTCTGTTCATCGGGAAGTTCGTCTATCCCTTTCCAAAGCGCTTTTTTCATCTCCCTGTCTTCGTGCTCGACCGCCAAAACCCGGACGTTTTCAAGTGGCACTTCATTGAGTCGACGCCGGTGTTTGTAGTGATCGATACAGAGATTCTTCAAGATCCGGTAGAACCATGGGAAAAAAGGTCTCTTGGTGTCGAATTTTTTTATTTTTCTGAAGGCCCTGATGAACGCTTCCTGAGAGATGTCGAGAGCATCCTGATGATTATGCACAAAAGCCAGGGCTACATAATACGCCGGCTGCATGTGCCGGACCACGATCTCTTGATAGGCTTCTCTATCTCCTTTTTGAACGAGCTTGAGAATTTCCGATTCAGAAAGGGCTGTTTTATGACCCATCATATCCTTCGTTGTCACAAAAGCCATTTCTCTCTGGAACACCGTTTCTTCTTGCATGGTTTTGACCTTCATTCTGTTTTACTGTGTCCCTATTTATTTTATTCATTTCTTTTGATATTTTTTTCTCTGGCGGACGACTTCATACATAAATATGGCTCCCGCTGAAGCTACGTTGAGGGAGGCCACCTCTCCCAAAAGAGGGATTGAAAGGATCTTGTCGCATTTTTTCTTCACAAGCGGACGAAGGCCTTTCCCCTCAGATCCCAACACCAAGCCCAATGGAACAGTGTAATCAAAGTCGAACCAATAGTGGCCACTCCCCTCTTCAGCGCCCACAAACCAGAGGCCTTTTTCCTTGAGGCTGTCCATCAATCGAGCGAGGTTCTTTACTCGGGCGATCTTGATGTGCTCAAGGGCACCTGCGGATACAGAAGACACAACATCCGACAATCCGGCGGATCGCCTTTCGGGCAGGATGAGTCCGTCCACGCCCGCACCCTCAGCTGTTCGGATGATCGCACCCAAATTCTGAGG
>JBATYS010000289.1:0-7384 GCA_049674205.1 Candidatus Aminicenantaceae bacterium | reverse complement strand
CGGGAATGATGAATTCAAGTTTACGCGACTTGTTCCCTCCGAAGGCCAGTCCTGTCAGGTCATCGCGTTTCATGTAGATATCTGGTCCCCCCAGCTCCTCGGACAGGTTTTCCAGCTTTTGGAGAGGCGTCGGTGAATGGATCAAATCGACTTTCTTGAAGGCTTGAATCTTTTTCAGGAAATCAGAAAGGGAATAGGTCATTTTGGTCACCTCCGCAGGCAAAGATTTTATCCTAAATCCTGCCTCAAAAGCAATGCGATCAACTTTGTGTGAATATCAGTAGGCTTTCCAGGCCTTTTTCAGCTGCATTATCTTTCTTGCGGTAAAGATGCGGAGACCGTCTCCGTAATAGTAAAAAATGGGGATTGTGATCAGGATGAAGAGGGTCGAGCTGATAAGCCCGCCCACGGCAGAGAGAGCCAGGGAGGCCCAGATCTGGCGTCGTCCGGCCTCGACCTGGATCAAGACCAAGGGGAGCATCCCTAAAACTGTCGTGCCTGTTGTCATAAAGATCGGCCGGATCCTTTCTCTCGCTCCTTGGATCACGGCATCCAGAAGAGGCAGATCCTGCCGACGCTTGAGGTTGATGTGGTCCACAAGCAAGATCGAGTTGTTGACGACAATCCCTCCCAATAAGATCACACCAATATACGCAGAGGAATCAAATGCAAAATCTGCAAGCACAAAAGCCACAAAAACGCCGATCAGAGCCAGGGGTACGGCAAAAAGGATGAAGAATGGCTGGATGATGGATTCATACAGCGAAGCAAGAATCATAAAAATGACAAGTAGCGAAAAGAGAATTGCAAATTTGATCTGTCCTTCTTCCTCTTCTGTGAGAAACCAGGTATCTTCCATGGTGGCCGAAAATCCAGGCGGCAGATCGAGCCTGGCAAACACAACTTCCTTATAATTTTCTGCAGCCTTTGTGGGGCCCCGGAATTCCCACATAACCGTCTGCTGGAACTGTTGATTCTCCCGGTCGATAGAGCCTGCAATGGGCTTCTCCTCCAGGTTAGAGACCTCTCCCAAACGGAGGTATTCACCTTTTCGGGTTAGTATGAGCACATCCTGTATTTCCTTGATGTCCATCTCTTCGGCATCAGGAAACTTGATAGAGAATTCCAGCTCCTTTCCCCCTATGTTAATTTTAATCGGACGTGTGACTCGGCCGCTGAGCATAGCAGCGATCTGATAGTAGAGATAGAGCGGATCGATGTCGTATTTCCGTAGAGCTTCCTTATCCAGTTTGGCCACATACTCAAAAGATTCTCCTCTGAACCACCACCCCTGTGAGGAGATGATCTTCACATCCTTGATGCGGGGATTGCGCTTGAGCGTTCTTTCAAGATTGGATGTGATGTTCCGCAATTTTTTCAGGTTGTACCCAAAAAACTTTATTCGTGAATCATACATGGGGCCACCTCCGAAACCTGAGTAGTACCCCTGGGGATCAAAACCTGAGATAGAGACATTGATTCCCGCAAAGTTAGTGGCCAGTTGGATCAATTCCTCTTTCAAAAGATAGGGCCTGTAAGACATCTCGATCTCCGATGGAAAACTCACCTCCATAAAACCACGCTCGGACATCACACTCGTGTTGAGCTCCTTTTCATAATCTTTCTCGATGACTTTCTCCTCGAACTGTCTCATCACGATATCAGTTCTCTCGATGTCTGTCCCGGCCGGCATGCCCACATACACGCGCAGCTTTTCCTTGGAGTACCAGGCAAAAAACTCGCCGAGCGTAACCTCAGACCGGAACCATTTGTATGACCCGAAAAAAATGGCGGCGACGATCAGTAAAATTTCCACAGGGTGTTTGATCAGAAATTTCAAAGCCTTGGCGTAGAGGTCGCGATACCGTTCCTTCCTTCTCTTTTTGGGACTCTTGAGGAGCCTGGGCGATAAGGCCGGGATCACAGAAAAAGAGACCAGCAGAGATGCCGCCAGTGCAGAGCTGATCACGATGGCCATAGGCAGGTAGACCAGTTTCAACCGGCCCTGGAAATAAGCGATGGAGAAGAAAACACTCATCGTTGTCAGTGTTGAGGCAAAAACGGGAAGGAAGACTTCTTTGGAACCCTGGATCGCCGCTTGGACTGGTGATGTTCCTTCCTCTCTGATACGCAAGATGTTTTCAAAAACCACGATCGAATTATCCACAAAAAGACCGAATCCTAAGGCTAGGCCTCCGAGTGTCAGCATGTTCAGCGACGTTTTTGTGAAGTAAACCAGGTTGAATGTCAGCAGTACGGAAAAGCCGATGGATGAGAGGACTAGAAGCGATGGTTTGATACTCCGCAACACCAAGTAGATGAGGATAAAGATCACTGCGACAATAATTCCCACGAGTATGTAGAGTTCCTTGAGATGCTTTTGGATCTCATCACTTTCATCGTTCACTGCTCTGAAGATCAAATCCGGCGGCAATTCTTTTTTGACCTCCTCCAACCGAAGCTTCACGTCTCGGCTAACTCTGAGTGTGCTCAATCCCTTCTCTTTGTGAACAGTCATGCTGATCGTGGGCTGTCCGTTGATCCGGTGGATGTGTAGGATGTCGCCGTATGCCGGGACCAGGACGGCGATCTCCTTAAGTCTTATGGGATTATCTCCGGACTTTGTGATAACGATCTCTCCCATCTCCCTCAAGTTTTTTATGGGATTCGAAACCTTGAACAGGAGCTCTTGTTCTCCCTTCATGGCCGTTCCAGCCGGATAGATCTTTGTCCTCTCTTGGATCTGGCTGGAAACTAAAAAAGGCTGGATGTTCAAGGATTTGATTTTATCCTCGATGAGCATGATCTTGATCTCTGGGTCTGAGCCTCCCCAGATATCCACGCCTGCAACACCTTTGACTGCCCCAATAGTGTTTTCAAGCCGATCCTTGATCATTTCCCGCAATTTCTGGAGGGAGTAGTTTCCCGATATGGTGTATCTCAGAAAAGGCTCTTCGCTGAAATCTTCAGGAATGTAAGGAGTGATATAAGGGCGTATTCCATAGGGCAATTCGTCCTTGAGCTCGGCGATCTTCTCACGAAGGGCAAGCTGTGCAAACTCCATATTGATCTTCGGGTCGAACTCAAGAGTGATCCGGGAGTTCCCGATCTGTGAGGATGACTCGATCTTTCTCACTCCTTTGACGGTGGAGACCTTTTCCTCGAGCGGAGATGTCAACTGAGTCTGGATGATCTCCGGGGGCATCCCGGGCCATTGCGTGTCGATATACACCATAGGGAACTGTTCTTTGGTGACCGGCATCTCGATGGGGATATTCAGGAATGAGTAAACGCCCAGGACGGTCAGAGCCAAAAAGGCCATGGCAGTGGCGATCGGACGCTCAATAAATATTTTCATGCTTATGACCTAAAAGGAATTATTCATCCGAGTCAGCTTCGACTTGAGAAAAATCAAGCTCGCTTTTTTGGCTTTCGGCCAGTTCATAAACAAGCGGGATCAATATCAAGGTCAAGAATGTCGCCAGCAGTAAACCCCCTATGACTGCGATGGCCATGGGCTGCTGCAGCTCCGCTCCCCTCCCAAATCCAAGAGACATGGGAAAAAGTCCGAGGGTTGTTGTCACAGTGGTCATCAGGATCGGCCTCAGTCTGACTCGGCTGGCTTCCAAAATCGATTCCCTCACAGATAGGCCTCGTCGCCTGAGCTGGTTGGTGTAATCGATCTTGACGATGGCATCATTAACCACGATACCGGCCAGAACGACCATTCCAATGATCGAGATCACATTCAGCGATTGCCCTGTGATTTTCAAAGCCCATATGGCTCCCGTCAGGCCCATGGGAAGAGTGAACATGATCAAAAAGGGATGTTTGAGCGATTCAAACTGGGCAGCCATGATCATGTAGACAAGAAGCACAGCCAGAGTGAACGCAAAGATCAAGCTTTGGAACGACTTGGTCATCTCCTCCTGCTCTCCGCTGAATACCACACGATAGCCCTGGGGAAGAGAAAGCTCACCGATCTTCTCCCGGATGGTGGGGGCGACCTGACTGATTTTTTTTCCTCGAAGATTGGCTGTGACCAAAACTTCTCTCTGCTGGTTTTCTCGCCGGATCTCTTTTGGCCCTCTTGCGATCTCATAGGAGACCAATTCTCTCAAGGGGATGAGAGTCCCTTGATCGGTGATCTGTTCGTCCAGGAGAGATTCGATGTTCTCGCGGGTCCGTTCCTCCAATCGGACGCGCACGTCATATTTTTTCTCCAGCTCCTTGAACTGAGTAGCTCGCTGTCCTCGAACGGCATTCACGAGAAAATTACCGATGGTTCCGGGTGAGATGTTGTACTTCTCTAGGGCTTCCTTTTTAATCGTTATGAGAAACTCAGGTTTCCCCTCCCCGATGTTGGTGGCAATGTCCGTGATGCCCTCAATCTGGTTGAGTTTTTCAACAAGCTGTTCGGCAAGGATCGTGAGCCTATTTAGGTCTTCTCCCTTGATCTTGAGACCCACCTCAGCTGTGGCAAAAGCCATGAACTCCGCCATGGTGGACTGTTCTTTGACGATCGAATAGGTCAATCCTGGAAATTTCTGGAGTTTTTTTCGCATGGATTCCATTAACTCATCAACTCCAGAGGAGTGTGTCGCTTCGACATAAAGGTTTACCGAATTTATGGATACTTCGGGATTTAACGCCTCCATCCCGCTCACAACACCGATCTGTGAAAAGGATGCTTTGACAGATTTCTGATCCTTCAGCCAGGTCTCGAGCGTGGCAACAACATCCCCTGTTTGTTCGAGGGAATAATCGACAGGAGTTTTCATGTTCACCTCGAATGAGTTCGTTTCTGGTTTGGGCATGAGCTCACGTGGCATCTGAGAGGCAACGACCAGAGTTATGGCTATGAAACATAGCGCCCCTAACAAGACTTTTCCCTTATTTCCCAGGCACCAGATCAGTGTGCGATGATACCGGTCCTCAAATTTCTTGTAGAACATATTGTAGGTTTTGAACACAACATGAATGATGGGTTTTAAAGGGAGGCTGATGTAGTGGAGGATGATCAGAAAAAATTGAGACAAAAAAGTGAAGATAAAATTCAGGATCAAAAATATCCCTTTGGGGATGTTATACAAAATCCACCGTAATCCCCTAAAAGGGAAAAGAAGGATTTTGCCCGCTGACTTTTTAAACGACTTCTGTGTGTCATTTGGTCGCTTTTCCATTTTTTTGGGAGTTCCACTGGGTACGCTTAATTCAAATTTCCTTGAAGCCAACATGGGAAGCAGAGTTAGAGACACTACGAGTGATGACAGGAGTGCAAAGGTCACGGTTAAGGCCTGGTCCTTGAAGAGCTGTCCGGCCACCCCATGCACATAGATCACGGGCAGGAAGACGGATATCGTCGTCAAGGTCGAAGCGGTTACGGCCATCCCGACCTCTTTTGTTCCGGTGACCGTAGCCTCCATCAGATTTTTACCGAGGCTCTTGTGCCGGAAAATACTTTCTGACACAACGATAGAATTATCCACAAACATACCAACGCCCAGTGCCAATCCTCCCAGAGACATAATGTTCAGGGAGATATCTCTATAGTACATCAGATTAAAAGTGGCAATGATGGAGATGGGAATGACGACAGCGATGATCACAGGGGTCTTGATATCCTGAAGGAAAACAAACAGCACCAGAAATGCCAGGATACCACCGAAGATGATCGAGTTGAGGACTGAGGATATGGCATTCTCGATGTATTTGGCCTGCTCTGAGACCATTAAGATCTCAATCCCCGAATTTTCCTGCTGTATCTCCTCCAACACTTCACGAGCGGATTGTGTGACCTTCACCGTATTGGCACCGGATTCCTTGCGCACGAGTATTCCGATGCTTTCTTTTCCGTTCAGCCGTGTGATCCCCTCACGCTCTTTGATGGAGTCTATGATCTCAGCCACATCCCTGAGACGGATTACGCCTCTATCCCCCGTGGTTTTGAGCCCGATCTCTCCGATCTCCTCGATCTCTTCAAACTCTCCAACGACACGGAGTGAATATTTGAACCGGCCCTTCCGGATCGTCCCTCCTTGAAGGTTACGGTTAAAATTATCGATACGCTGGGAGATCTCGTCGATAGATAAGTCATACAGCGAGAGTTTATCCGGATCGACTTCAACCTGAATTTCCCGTTCAACACCTCCCGCAATCTCCGCTGAGCCGATCCCTTCGATCTGCTCGAGGCGAGGCTTGATCAATTCTTCGGAAAACTCCTTGATCTCCAGAAGATACCTGTCGCCAGAGACAGAGAGGACCATGATGGCTTTGCTCTGAGGATCGAGAGGAATAATCGTTGGCTCCTCCTCATCATCGGGAAGCTCGACGCTGTCCAGTTTTTCCCTCGTGTGGAGCATGGCAAAATCCATGTCCGTCCCCCATGAAAATTCAAGGGTCATGTAGGATATACCCTCTTTGGAGATGGACTCCACGCGCCTCAGGCCAGGAATGCGACTGACAGCCGCTTCTAGGTCATCTGTGATCAAAGTCTCGATTTCCTCAGGAGCGACTCCTGAAAATTTTGTCACAACAGAAAGCCGGGGGTAGCTGATATCCGGCAGCAGGTCCACACTCAGTTCCCTTAAAGAAACAAAACCGAGGAGGACAATGGCGAGAAACAACATAAAGGTGGTGACAGGTCTTTTAATGGTGATGTTCGTGATTCTCATAGGATCTTTTTCTTGTTATTGTATATAATTCTACCAAGTCCCTAATGGTTGCGTTTAAATATTATCAAATCCAAATGCCAAAAGCCATATAACATACTGAATGTAAAGACGACTAGGATTCATTATTTGTATCATTTAAACAGAAACATAATGGGGACAGCCCAATAATAATGATGGTGGCTCCAATATTTTTAATGTAGGGTCCATTTCCCGAATGGACCGTTCGGGGAACGGTCCTACATCTTTCAGAAAAATACCTGTCCCCTTTTTTCTCCTGAAAATATCGCTGTTATCTTGTAAAATGAACGGGTACATCAATCAGATAAGGAGAATAAAATGCCGTTAGTTGAGGTACATCTATTAGAAGGGAGAACAGACGAACAGAAAGAGGCGCTTCTTAAAGCCATAACTGAGGCTGTTCATGAATCCATCAAAGCGCCACTTCCCACAATTCGTGTCTGGATCCATGAGTTCTCATCCAAACACTACATGATCGCAGGAGAACTCAAATCTCAGATGACCGAGCCGTAGGAAGTTAGTCAACGACAACGCCCAGCTTTTTGTTGGTTTAATATTCCAATGCGTGAAATTTAGAGGTATTACTCGACGATATTCACACGGGCATCATGCGCAAGCGTAAAATGCCCTTCTACGATAACCTGTTCACCCGCTTTGACACCATCCAATATTTCAGCAAAATCCTCGTTTTC
>JBATYS010000288.1:0-6792 GCA_049674205.1 Candidatus Aminicenantaceae bacterium | reverse complement strand
CCCTGAATTATTCATAAAAGATGCCGATACAATTACTATATAAAACTGTTGATTCTTATTATCGGCATCTTTTACCCTTCGGGCGCCGACCCAACCTAACCCACCGATCTCACAGCATCGGCTTCGTTGTAGCTCATTGGCGGTAGTTCACTACAGCTTCATGAGCCACGTCCTCCACCCTAATGTTAGGGTGGGGTGGGTAGGCCTCGGTCCGTGAATAATCCAGGTCATCTGGGTCATTTCTATCATAAGGATGATCTCGGGTCAATTATTGACTGAACCATTTGGCTATGATATTAGCTAAACGGGCGCGTGTGTTTATTACTTATTGTCCTGATTTTTATTTGGAGGGATAAAATTGAAGAAATTTATAATTCTTTTGGTGGCAATTGTTATACTGTTTGAAATAACATATGGATTGAGAGGAGTTTTCATGACTGAGAATGATAAACGCATTGATTATATTGAACTACCGACTGTAGATCTTATTGAGGCCAAGAATTTTTATGGAGATGTATTTGGCTGGAAGTTTGTCGACTATGGACCAGAATATACCAGTTTTAATGATGGAAGACTGGATGGTGGTTTCAGAAAAGAGCCAAAAGTTGAGAAAGGTGGTCCTCTGATCATTATTTATTCAATCAACCTGGAACTCATAAAAGATAAAGTGAAGTCAGCAGGAGGAACAATCTTAATGGATATATTCGAGTTTCCCGGAGGACGACGTTTCCATTTTACAGATCCTAGTGGTAACGAATTAGCAATTTGGTCGGATAAATAAGTCACTCAGTAGGGACCACATTCCAGACATTCCGTTCGGGGAACTGGCCCTACAAAAAATGGATTAGCCTCAAATATGTTGATTTTATTATTCGGAAGGTTTGGCAAGCGCTAAAATGCAGGTGAGGGTGACCACAACGCCGAAAATCAACAGTGGCAGACGGGATCCATCCCGGATAAAGCCTATAGCTCCATAAATCGCCAATGCGTTTCCGATAAAGTTTAGCACGAGACCCCAAACACGTAAGGGCCACGGTCCGATCTTTCTATCTAAATTCATCATTCCTGAATTATTTATAAAAAATGTCGATCAAGACTGAGGATGACATAAAATCAGAGTAATCATATTATTATTTTAATGGAGCAAAGTAAATCTTGATTAGATATGTCGGCAGCTTTTATGAATAATTCATACTATTTGAGCCATAAGCCGAGGCGATTAAATACATAAATAATCGCAATACAGTTGAGGAGAGTGAGCTGGAGAAGAATTCCCAGGTTCCAGAGATAGGACTTGCTCCGGTTTTCCCCGAGGACGCGACGGTCATTAAAGAGAAGATAAAACGACCATCCCACGATGTTGTTCGTCAAAGATAGAAAGGCCCCGATGGCGATCACGAGCCAAATGGGCCGCGGATACCATACAGCAAGGAATCCGATCTGAGGGAGCAAAGCACAAATGCGCCATCGCCAGGACTTGGGGTCCGGCCTCCATCCAAAAGCCTCATGGATGGCCATGGCACAAGCAAGGCTCATGCCAACTGTGGTTGTGATGGGAACGGCGAGAAAACCGACATAGAACAACACCTGGGACCAAGTAGGACCTAGGAGGGGCATCAGAGCCTGAGAGAGTTCAGAAGCCGTTTCCGGATGCAGTCCTTGCTTATGAAGAGTCCCCGCAAACACACCCATCACCAGAAAATTGATAACGACAAACGGGAGGAACAATCCCACGGAGATGTCGAATCGAGCCTGGGATTCATGTTTCTTTCCCCAACCTCGCGCCAATCCTGCATAGTGGAACAGGACCCAGTCCATAACACCGATGGCAGCCGCAGACGTGGCCACAAACAGATCCAATCCTTCCACGCCCGAGGGAAGCCAAGGAATAAACAATCCCTTAAAAAGGGCTCCCCAATTCACACCAACGAGGATGAGGCAACCACCAAAACTCAGAATCATGAGTCCTATGCTTATCTTCATGAAATTTTCGACTAGCGAAATGCCGCGTCGGCCTCGTCTCCCATAACTGAGGATTAACCCGCTTGTGATAGCCATGTAGACAATCCAATTGATCTGTCGAGGGAAATGGAATCCGAGCATCGGAGTCAGAGATTCGATAAAGTGTGTGCCTAGGCTGTACTGACCGTAATTGAAGATGACCGCTACTGCTGCGGTTCCGATCAGAGCAGTCATCAGAGAGCCCACGATCCATCCATGATAGCGATTCTGGATCTGGATGACTCGAAAACCTCCACGGCAAGTAAACCGAGCCATGACTGCCATCATGAAAAGCCCCAATCCCATGGACACCCAGATCAGCCACATGGTCCTGTAACCGAACATCGCACCGGAAAGCATCGCTGCAGTAAGGGTTCCGGCTCCAAGAGTCAAGGCGCTGTCCATGAAACCGGGCCCACTTAGCCTGAGATGACCCCAAAACCGCAAGATCCAGGGTTTTTTAGCAAGCTCATCCAACTGCCTTAGCTCGGCCTCGAGAGTCTCCTTTGGGATGTTTCCGGTGATGGGATTCGAGATCTGTGTGTTTTCTTGCATTTCCCTTAGGTCCCCAGAATTTTTTCACAAGAAAACAGGATTGTCAAAGTCCTTTGATTCCGGATAAGCATTTTCAAATCCGTGTTGATGTCATTACGAGCTTCCCTAACATCTCCCCTTGGGAGATGTACCATGCCCGCCTAGAGCCCTTCTCACGGTTTTTTCCATCACGCAATCTGATTACTCAATAACGCCAGTGACATCACGGAATTGAAACCTAACTGAGATTCTCCCATTTTGACTCGCTGAATGGATTTGGTATATGCTACATGTCCATATGGTGAAGCTTCTCGTTTTGAGTATGGTATAGGGAGGTGGAGGAATGGCAAAAAGACCCTTTGATTTGATCTCTGTATTCAGTTTGTTTTTTATGTTTGTGGGTTCGGCTTTTTCGGTTTTTCCAGAGGATCAAATGAATAATCTCAGAGTTAATTCCCAGAGGTTGGGACAACGTATTGCCGCTTTAGCAGAGTTCGGTAAAAATGCACATGGAGGACTCGACCGCGTGGCTTTTAGTGATGCAGACATCCAAGGACGCAAGTATCTGATCTCTCTCATGAAAGATGCTGAACTGGATGTCCGTGTTGATGAAGCGGGCAACATCATCGGTCGCAGGGAAGGCCTTGCGCCCGAACGTCCTCCCATCATGTTCGGCTCCCATTCTGACACCGTGCCCGATGGCGGTAAGTATGACGGTGCACTTGGAGTTCTGGGCGCCATCGAGTGTGCCCAGGTTCTTCATGAAAATAACATCACCACACAGCACCCATTGGAGGTGGTTGTCTTTACGGATGAGGAGGGCGGCCTGGTGGGAAGCCGTGCTATGACCGGGACTCTCACACCCGATGCTCTCGAAGTCGTCAGTCACAGCAGGAAAACAATCCGCCAAGGAATTATCGATCTTGGAGGAGATCCGGAAAAACTGGACAGAGTTACCAGAAAAAAGGGTGATATCAAGGCTTTCCTCGAGATCCATATCGAGCAGGGAAAGATCCTCGAAACAAAAGGAATTGACATTGGAGTCGTGGAAGGAATTGTCGGCATCAGCTGGTGGAATGTCACCATCGAAGGCTTTTCGAATCATGCAGGCACTACGCCTATGGACATGAGGCAAGATGCTCTTTTGGCGGCATCTCATTTGGTCATTGCTGTCAACCGAGTCGTCACGAGTATTCCCGGACGCCAGGTCGGGACTGTGGGCCGGATCAAAGCGGAGCCCGGTGCGCCGAATGTCATTCCCGGCAAAGTAGTCATTAGCCTGGAGTTACGCGACCTGTCTGGAGAAAAGATCCATTCCTTGTATGAGAAAATAGAAAAAGAAGCTCAAACAATCATGGAGAGAACAGGGACTAAAATCACCTTTTCCTCCATCGATGCAATGGCCATCCCTGCGCCCACGGATACGCGGATCCGCAAGTATATCGATGAATCGGCTAAGGAACTCGGTCTGTCCACACATTTTATGCCCAGTGGGGCCGGCCACGATGCCCAGGATCTGGTCAAGATCGCACCGACAGGAATGATCTTCATACCCAGTGTCGGTGGGATCAGCCATTCACCGAAGGAGTATTCCCGGCCTGGGGATATCGTGAACGGTGTGAATGTGCTCCTGCATACAATTCTCAAAATCGACAGGAACGCTCTCGATTAGACATCACAGCTTATCACTGAGATCTGTTATTTCGACATATCCGCATCGCGTTTTGCTTTAAACTCAGTGCCTTCTCTCCAGTTGGGGAAGGTAGATTCCATACTCAATTTGTAGCCGATCTTAAATAACAGACGCAAATCATCGATAGCTCCTGAAAGGTCCCAGTTCGGGTCGAATTCGTCCGAGGGTTTGTGATAGTTTTCAGCAGAGTATTTTTCTTTGAGGGCACGCGTCCAATCCTCTCCATGTTCCACATGATCGTTTCCTGTTCCTGCGTACAACGCCGGAATTCCCTGCTTGGCAAAACTGAAATGGTCGGACCGGTAGAAGGAACCTTTTTCCGGTGTCGGGTTCGGTTTGACGGCCCGTCCCTGTTCAGCAGCCACTTCTTTGACGTAGTCATCGAGCTCGGATTTTCCGTAGCCGACTAGAGTGATGTCCTTCATCTTTCCGTAGATGTTGAGTGAGTCCATGTTGATGCCTGCTACGGTTTTGTGTGTGGGATAGATGGGATGAGTGGCGTAATAGAGAGATCCCAATAATCCCTGTTCCTCTCCGGTCACAGCGAGAAATGCTATGGAGCGCTTGGTCGGAGAGCCAAGATTTTTAAAGGCTCTGGCAAGCTCGATCAATCCAGCCGTGCCCGTGGCGTTGTCGAGGGCGCCGTTGAAGATCTGATCCCCTTCCAGATTCGGATCGAGGCCGAAATGGTCCCAGTGCGCCATGTAAAAGATGTACTCATCCGCACGGTCAGTTCCGGGAACAACAGCGATAACATTCCGAGATACTGATTCTTTAATGCTGTTTTTCAAGGTGAGTGAAGCCTTTAGACCGAAAGGGACAGCTTTAAAATCGGGCTGAATGGCTTTAGCCTTCAGGTCTTCGAAATTCTGTCCAGCCTGTTGGAAGACTTTTTGTGTGACGTCCAATGTCAACCATCCCTCGACTGCACAGCGAGACATATTCTGATCTTCGCTGGGGAGGATGAACTGCGGCCCCGTCCAACCGTTTTTTACAACGCCCCAACCGTACGCAGCGGGCTCTGTTTCGTGGATGATGAATGCTCCCGCCGCTCCCTGACGAGCGGCTTCCTCATATTTATATGTCCAGCGGCCATAATAGGTCATAGCCTTTCCTGTGAAAAGGTTCGGGTCTTTTGTAGTAAATCCGGGATCATTCACAAGCATCACTACGGTTTTGCCTTGGACATCGATGCCTTCATAATCGTTCCATTCGTACTCCGGAGCCACAATCCCGTATCCGACAAAAACCATCTCCGATTTATCCAAAGAGACCTCATCAACAGTCCTCAGGGTTACAGATGTGAATTCATCTCCGAAGGAAAACTCGTTCGTTTCGTTATTCCCTTGGACCATCAGCTTCCCCTCTGGCACTGAATTGATCTCAACCATAGGCACATCCTGGAAAAAACTGTCGCCGTTCCCAGGTTTGAGTCCGAGTTTTAAAAATTCATCTTTCATAAAGTTGATAGTCAATTCTTCACCCTTTGAGGCTGGCGCCCGGCCCTCAAATTTGTCCGAAGAGAGGATTTGTGTATTTTTAGCCAAAGATTCTTTGGAGATGGAATTGAGAGCCGTCTCGAGATTTTGGGTAGATTTTGTGCACCCGTAAATTGAAAGAATTAAGTAAAACGTTAAACCTAGCCAGACATATTTGTTAAGCATTTGTTTTCCTCCTTGAATGGGAATTCATTGTTTACTTTGTTTCAGGCGTTTTTCCTCGTACATCAATTTATCTGCTCTCACCAGAAGTTCATCGATGGAACTGGGGTGTTCCGGATCATAGCTGGCGATCCCCATGCTGACCGAAAGGACAAAAGGATTCCCCTTGTCCGCATTAAATGCATCGATATTTCTTCTTAGACGGGATTCTGCTGATCCGGCTCCAGCGTGTGTACTGTCGATCGGAAAGATGGCAAACTCATCACCGCCCATGCGTCCTTTGACATCTGATTTGCGGAAAGTTTTCCTCAGGATCTCCGCGACATTAACAAGCGCTTCATCCCCTTTGTGATGTCCCAAGGTGTCATTGATCCGTTTCAGGTTATCGAGATCCATGAAGAGAAGATACATCTGGGTTTTTTTCCGGTCCGCGAGCTGGAGATATTCACCGGCAATGGTAAAAAAACCCCGTCGGTTGTAGATGCCGGTCAGGTCGTCCCTTATAGAAAGGGTCTGCAGCTTGGTGATCATCTTCTGCCTCTCTTCGTTGGAGTGCTCCAGCTCCTTCAAAACTTGGTTCAGTTTTTCCTCGGCAATTTTCTGGCTAGTGATATTCAAAAGGATTCCGTCATAGTAATCGATCGCCCCGGCAGGCTTCATAACTGCACGGGAATAGTCCTGCCCCCATATGGTCCGGCCATCTTTGCGCTTTAGCTCAAACTCTGCAATATGAGTGTTTTTAGATTTCAGTTTTTCCAGATGATTTATGCGCTCACTCTGTTTTATGTACAGGCTTTTAACATTGATATCCCTGAGATCCTCTTCACTCTGATAGCCGAGCATGTCCACTAGTGTCTGGTTGGCCTCGATGATCGTTCCATCGGGAGTTGTGCGGTAAACTCC
>JBATYS010000287.1:0-9427 GCA_049674205.1 Candidatus Aminicenantaceae bacterium | reverse complement strand
TGAATGTTTTCATGCGGATCTCCCCGGGATATATTTCAACATCTCAATTTCATCTCTATTTTCTTAGACGAGGAAAGCTATAAAATCTTCCCTGACAACTCTGAAAGTCAGACAATAATTCTAATATTTTATTTCATACCAATGATCCTGGAGAATAATCGATTTCTTTATAAGCACCTTTTCCCCAGCAATAAGTTTTATGGTGTATTCGCCAGGCTGAACACGATTGAAAACATACTCCCGGCCTCTCGTCCCGGGTGCCCGCGCAACTCTTGTCCGCAGGGAGAGCCCTCTCTTGTCGACTTCTTCATCAGGATTCCCAAAATAGTCGACAGTGTCATAGTAATCATAAAACGGTTCTGTCTCACCTTCTGTCACACGCCTGTCATATCTGGCAATTTCCTCTGCAGTTCGTTTTCGTCCGCGCTTTGTCATTCCCCATACAACACTGTTGAATCCTGCATTTCCCGAACCCTGAAGCTCGTTGATGAGGATCGAACCATCGTATACTTGGATAGTCACGCCATCTGAAAGCGCATCTTTCAAGTAATAATTAAAAACAACACCATATGGTTCGTTCTCTCCTGTAAAATTCTGTGCTGACACCGCTTTTTGACTGGGCATCACCCACTGGACTTTGGGCTCGATATCGAAAAGAAACACTTCCTTTGCAAGGACTTCTGGTGTTAGTTCCTGCAGAGGAGAGATATCGGCAATAAAAAATCCTCTTCCATGGGTTCCCACAACAAGGTCATTCTCCCGCGGATGGATAACAAGGTCCTTAATTCCAGCGGCCGGCATGTTATTTTTCATTTTTGCCCAATATTTCCCGCTGTCGATGGATACATACACCGCTTTTTCTGTTCCGATGAAGAGAAGATCCGGATTTTTTAGGTTTTCCCTGATCACATTGACCGGTTCGTCTTGGGGTAGGTCACTGGCTATGGAGACCCAAGTCATGCCGAAATCTGCGGTTTTGTAGACGTAGGGACAGAAATCATCCCTGCGCCGTCCTGTGAATGTGACGTATGCAGTCTTGGCATCATGAAAGGAGGCAACAACACGACTCACCCAGCACCCCGGATAATCAGGAATGTGGTCATTCAATTTTATCCAAGTTTTTCCCCCATCCTTAGTAAGCTGGATGTTCCCGTCATCAGTCCCAACCCAAAGGACTCCCTGCTGGACTGGTGATTCCGCAAGTGTTGTGATCGTACAGTATGCAAGGGGTCCTACGTCACGAAGCCTGGGATCATTCGTCGTGAGATCGGGACTGACTTTTTTCCAACTTTCCCCGCGATTTGATGACCGGAGCACCACATTCGCTCCGTGGTATAAAACATTGCTGTTGTGAGGAGAAATCAGAATGGGTGCACTGAAGTTAAATCTGATATCCTCATCTCCTCTATAGTGGATATTCTTTCTCTGGCCAGTCTTCATATCAATGACCGAGAGGCTGCCGTTCTGCGACTCGGCATACAACCAGCGGTTCGAGGTCGGATCAACCTGGCAATAGTATCCATCTCCTCCCAGCATGTGCTCCCAGTCCTCGAATCTAATGGGAAATCGCCCCTTTTTCGTACTTGGCCCTTTCCAGGTGCCAAAGTCCTGCATCCCGCCATACACGTTATATGGATAATCCATGTCGCTCCCAATCTCATAGAGCTGGGCGAGTGGGAGTTCATCAGGATGATACCAATTTTTGCCGCTATCGTAGGTAATGGCCATACCGTAATCATAACCAAGAAGCATATGATCGCTGTTTGAGGGGTTTATCCATAGGGCATGGTTGTCACCTCCATACTCGAATGCACGGCTCCATGTCCGTCCCCCATCCATGGAATGGATGACACCAAAACTCAGGACAAACACGTGGTTCTTCTCATTAGGGTCAACTCTGATCTGGCCAAAGTAAGATCCGCCGGTCAAAGGACCGGGGCTTACCTGTTCCCATGAAAAGCCAGCATTTTCTGTACGGTAGACAAAGTTTTCATATCTTCCATCCAAATTTCTGTCTTCAAGGATACAGGCATAGAGGACTTGCGGATTCTGGGGAGAGATGGCTAGACCGATCCTTCCGACAGTGCCGTCCGGCAACCCATCTTGGAGTTTTTCCCACGATTGTCCACCATCAGATGTTTTATATATATCGCTTCCCGGACCACCCTCAAAAAACATCCATGGCTTTGCCGTCCTGTCATAACTTGCAGCGTAAAGTGTATCCGGGTCCTTGGCATCCATGACGATGTCCACGACGCTGACGTGCTTGCCCTGCTGAACGACATCGAGGGATTTATCCCAAGTTTTGCCGCCATCGGTTGTCTTATACACACCACGCTCTTCATTGTCGGAGTAAAGGTGACCGAGTGCCGCGACGTAAACAACCTCAGGATTTTTTGGATGGATAACGATCCTTCCAATCTGATGTGTGTCACCAAGTCCCATATTTCTCCACGAGGAACCTCCATCGGCAGACATGTAAACACCGTCCCCCCAATAGGTTGCATAGGGATCGGTAGTACTGTTATTGGGTTCGCCCGTCCCGACCCATATGATGCTGGGGTCGGACGGCGCCACAGCCATATCACCGATAGCAAAAACATTTTCATCATCAAATATAGGGAAAAATGTGGTGCCGTTGTTTTCCGTTTTCCAGAGTCCACCGTTTGCAGCAGCGACATAAAAAGTATATGGCTCTTTACCGCTATCGGGAACGGCGAAATCAACGATCCTTCCTCCCTGGCGGGTAGGTCCGATCTCACGGTAGTGGAAGTGTTTAATCAGGTCTTGGGAAAGCCTCTGCCCTGCCGAATAGGAGACTGTAAGAACCGTGAAGCACAGGAATACAAAGATTATTCGAAAATTTCGACAATAACTAATTCTATTCATTACACATCACCTCACAGCTATTTCCAACTTGGATTATTCATAAAAACTGCCGATACTAATTTTTTAGAAGCTTTCGAGGAAAATCGGAGATGCCCAATATATTTGCGATCCTTTTTGGAATTTCAGTGTTATCGTACCAACCCATAAATTGTTCTGCGTGAGGTCCATATGCAAAAACAGGGACAGGAGTTCCAGTGTGGCAATCAGTTCCCCACCCAATGCTGATTTTCCCATCCAATTGATTCGGCGGTCCTTCTGGTATAAACATCCCACCGGCTTCATGGTCGGCGGTCACCACAACCAATGTTTCCCCGTCATTCATGGCAAATTGGATCGCACTTCTGATCGCCAGATCAAAATGAAGGAGTTCCCGAATGGTGTAGTTGATGTCATTATCCTCTGCCCCCCAATCGATCTGGCTTCCTCCCACCATAAGGAAAAAACCCTCTTCATTTCTGCTCAGTATTTCCAGTGCCTTATCCGTCATTTCAGCAAGAATGGGTTCAGGGTCCTGGATCAACATTAAACCATCGTTGAATAAGCCGAGCAGGTAATCATTTTCTGCTTCCGCCGCCATCAACGCGTCCCTTGTTTCCACATACTCATAACCTGCACTTCGGGCCTCGATGGTCAGGTCGCGGTCATCCATTCGTGTAAATTTATAGTCGGATACTCCAGGCTTAAAAAGCGCTCTTCCTCCCCCCAAAAGCACATTGACCTTGCTTCCAAGCAACTGCACTGCGATCTCAGATTCAAGGTCTCTATCATGGATATGTGCTGCAAAGGCGGCAGGCGTGGCGTGGGTGATTGTAAGAGTTGCGACTAGACCTGTGGACATGTCCTATCACGCGTGGCTTCAAGGATCGTCAAGGCGGGACTCCCATCCGGTAATAAGCCGATCATGCCTCCATTGGTCTTATACCCAGTAGCCAGGGAGGTTCCTGTTGCAGCAGACCCGCTTACAAATTCGTCTGCGGAATAGTGATCGATAATTCCTGTCACAGGCAGCCGTTCGATGGTGAGTCGACCATGAGCTCCAAGCACTATCGTCCTTGCTGCTGTGATATGCGTGAGCCCCATACCATCGCCGATCATCAAAATCACATTCTTTACCGGCCCTTCGGGCACAAGAGGAAAGGGTATTTTTTCTTCGGATGAAGTATAAAAGCTGAAATCGTCAGATATGCGCTCGGATCGCTCACACCCGAAGTACGACAATGTCAATAAAACTAAAAGGATGGAGATCTTTTTGCGTTTCATCGGATTATACTTATACCAGCTTTAACTCGCTCATACCAGCCTCATTTTCCAGAATCCCGTACACTTTCGTCAGATTTTTCTTTGCGATAATCAAAATTCAGTATTTTATTTATAAGATCCATGCCGCCGACCTTATCCGCCCATGTTTGATAGACCTTACGGGAAGCTTCTCGGAAAGGCCCCCTTTCCGGATATGTCACCTGCACTCCCTCATCTTTTAAACTCTCGAGAAATTCGATGTCGTTGGCACTGTACCACTGCCTCTCTTGGGCGATAATGGTTTGAGCGGCCTTCTCGATGACTTTCTTGTACTCATCCGGAAGCCATTCGAAGAAGTACCTGCTCATGATGACATATTCGACGAGGTGGATCCACCCAACCTGAGCCCATTACGGCGCGGGCTCGGAGGGTTAAAAATCCAGGCTCCTCAGGGTCATTTCTCACTGTTGCCAGAAGGGAATCTACTCAATTGGATGTGGTTTCTTCAGGCCCTGTTCATCATCGGATTCGGAAATATCGCCTCCCAGGATCTACTCCAAAGGGCTTTTAGTTCTCGTGATGAAAAGGTCGCCCAGTGGAGTATGTACATTACAACATTTCTCTATATCACCATTGCCATGATCCCGGTGATGCTCGGTATAGCAGGCTCTGTTCTTATGCCAGAAATTTCTGATCCTGAATTTATTCTGCCGGCACTCGGGATCAAGTACCTTCCCCCTCTAGCCATGGCCGTTTTTGTGGGAGCGCTTTTCTCGGCACTGATGAGTTCCGCCGACGGAGGTATTCTGGCTCCCGCCAGCATCTTCAGTCAGAACATTCTAAAAACCTTCAAGAAAAATGTGGAAGAAAAACAGTTTTTGTGGGCGACTCGATGGAGCATCCTTGTGATCGGACTCTTGGGATTGGTCACGGCTCTCTATTTCCAGAATGTCTATCAGCTCATGGTCAAATCATTTTCGATTCTATTTGTCAGCCTTATCATACCAATGACCGCAGCTCTCTACTGGAAGAAAGCCAACGGACCAGGAGCAGTATCGAGCATAGTCGCCGGAATGGTGAGTTGGATCACCCTAGAAGCTGTTCAATCCACATATCCAGCGGAATTGATTGCCGCAGGGATCGGTCTTATCACACTCATCGTGGTCACACTGGCGACACAAACAAAGACACCTGCCCTTCCTCCCACCGACATCGATGGGAATATCCTCGGATACGAGAAGAGGTTGGGCATCCTCGGTTTCCCTTTTCGAAACAAGAATTCTTGAAGGGATAAAATTCTCTGAAGGGATAAAATAAAAAGCCAAAGGGCAGACCGCATATCTCTATCGGCCTGCCCTTATGCAGATTAAAAGAATATTTCTAATAAATTTCAATCACGGAAAGATTCCCCTTTCTTTGTAGACTATTTCTAGCCTGGATAAGGCGACAATCTGAGCAGCTGTACGCCAATCCACCTTATATCTCTCGGCCGCTTCAAACACTCGCTTATAAGCAGCGATGATCGTTTTCCGGAGTTTAGCATCCACTTCTTCGAGGTCCCAAAACTCGCTTCTTTTGTTCTGAAGCCACTCGAAATAGCTAACGATCACGCCTCCCGAATTGCAGAGGATATCCGGAATCACTGCAATATTCCGGCGCTGCAGGATCTTATCTCCTTGTGGATCGGTAGGTCCGTTGGCGCCTTCGGCAACGAGCCGGACATCCAACAATTCAGCTGTCGCATCCGTTATTTGATTTTCCAAAGCACAGGGTATAAAAATGTCGGCTTTGGTGGTGAAAAAAGTCACATGGTCGATCGGCTCGGCTTTCAGATATCCCCGGACACCCCCATGCACCTTGACATAAGCGGCAAGATCATCCGGATCGATACCTTCTTTGTTCAAAATCGCACCTGTCACATCTTCCACAGCAATGAGTTTCGACCCATGCTTCTTCATCAGGCGTGCGGTCCAAGATCCCACATTCCCGAATCCCTGTACTGTGTATGTGGCTCCTTGCAAATTCATCCCATGGTCGCTTGCCCATTTTTCGATGAGAAATACGACACCCTGGCCCGTGGCTTTCTCGCGTCCCTGGCTCCCTCCGGATTCAATAGGTTTCCCCGTGACGACATGGACACATCGATTTCTCTCATTGGGAGCAACGGTTGACATATATGTATCCTGTATCCAGGCCATAATTTGGGAGTTTGTGTTCACATCCGGAGCAGGGATATCATATTCTGGGCCGATATTATTTCCTAAGGCGTAGGTGAATCGTCGGGATATCCTTTCTATCTCCTCCCGGCTAAAATCGGCCGGATCCAACTGGATTCCTCCTTTGGCTCCACCAAAGGGAATATTAGCAATCGCGGTCTTCCAGGTCATCAAGGTTGCGAGCGCTTTTATCTCATCAATGTCAACAGCAGGATGAAAGCGCAATCCTCCCTTGAACGGGCCCAAAATGTTATTATGCTGCACTCGATAGCCCGTTAACACCTTCACGCGTCCATCTTTCATCTTAACCGGGAAATGAACCACGATCTCATTCATCGTCTCCGTTAAGATCTTGCAGATGTCATCGTCAAATGGGACGACGTCTTTTGCTTTCTCCAGTTGTTCCAAAACATGGTTATAAAGATTGGACTTTTTCTGAAAAGCCCTGTAATAGCTGCAACGCCACACCCCGCCTTCAGGCTTAGGAAGGGGACACATATCTTTCAGCTCACAATGTCTGCATATTCCCGCGAGTTTGTACCCCTCTTCGAGTCCCGGCTTCCCGGGTTTGTAGTACAGGAGCTTCCATTCTTTCCGTGTATCGAGAGGGTTTAAATCATCCAAATTCCTCTTTTTTTGGTCTATGTTTTTCATTTTTTTTCTCCTTTCTCAAATGGATACAAAACACTATTGCAACTTCGGTGCCAGATTTGAATTCTGATTTATAGAAAAAGTGATGCATCAAAAAAAATGATAGACATACTATATAACTCATTGAATTTAATGAAATTAGATATGATTGGTTTTATTACAAAACACTCCCGCTCTGTTTTCATAAACTGGGAATTCCCCAAAAAAAGTGGGGCGTTTTGTACCGGTGGGTCAATTCTCTCCAGAAGAAAAAATCAAGAGGAAGGGAGGTCTTTTATTTTCTTTATCTTCTCGCGGAGTGTCTTTCGGTCTATTCCCAGAATTTCTGCGGCTTTGGTTTTATTGTTATCCACACTTGCCAAAACGCTGTGGATGTGTCCGACTTCAACCTCAGCGAGAGTCCGATGTGGCCCCACGCCCCGCAACGCAGAGTAACGCATAAGGGAAGGCAGGTCAGGAGCATTTATGGTTTCGCTCTCCGACATGAGGACGAGCCTTTGTATGATGTTCTCTAATTCTCTGACATTCCCGGGCCAATAATAACTCCGCAAGGCCAGTAAGACATTTTCAGAAAATTTTGGCGCAGATTTTCCAAACTCTTTTGCGAACTTGACGGCAAAATTTTGTATCAACAACAAGATGTCTCCCTCCCGCTCCCGGAGAGGAGGAATATCGATAGCGATGACGTTCAAGCGATAGTACAAGTCTTCCCGGAATTCTCCTTTATTTATCAGTTCGAGTAAATCCTTATTCGTGGCCGCAATTATTCTCACATCCACTTTAATGGGTTGTCTGGCACCTACCATAAACACTTCTTTATCCTGGAGAACGCGGAGAAGCTTGACCTGCATCGAGAGACTCGTCTCACTGATCTCATCCAAAAAGATTGTGCCACCCTCGGCTGTCTGGAAAAATCCAGCACGCGTGTCTGCAGCTCCGGTAAAGGCTCCCTTCACATAGCCAAAAAGCTCGCTCTCAAGGAGAGTCTCTGGAATTCCCCCGCAGTTTATGGGGACGAAGGGCGTTGAACTGCGCAGGCTGCTGTAATGAATGGCGCGTGCAACAAGTTCTTTCCCAGTGCCGCTCTCGCCAGTTATAAGTATTGTTACCGAGCTCGATGCGGCTTTTTCCATTGCGCTAAAAACCTTCTGCACCGCTTGCGACTCACCGATAATGCCATGACGTATGGGAGGAGGTTTGGGTGATTGCTTCAGAGCCGCTTTACGTGTATCTGCTTTTTCAAGAACACGCTCGACCGCATTCAATAACTCCTCATCCGTGAAAGGCTTAGCCAGGTATTCTTCAGCTCCGGTTTTAACCGCCTCCACGGCCCCTTCGATCGAAGGATAACCCGTAATCATCATAACTTCCGTTTCTTTGAAATTCCCTTGAATATGCTTTATCAGGCTTAAACCATCGACATCGGGCATTTTGAGATCTGTTATGACTAAATCAATTGGTGCAGATTCTAGAATTTTGATAGCCTCCACTGCACAAGGCGAAGTAGAAACTCGATAACCCTGGGCTTCCAAATTTCTCTGAACCACTTCCAGCATGTCCAGAGAATCATCCACGACAAGGATATGCTCTTTCTGTCTTGATTTTTTCAATTTATTTCCTCGATTCTGTTTTGGAATGCTCTCTTATAGGAAGTTGAATCTCAAATGTCGTCCCCTGTCCTTCTTTACTGGCAACTTGGATGGAGCCCTCATGTGAAGTGACAATGCCATGAACCACGGCTAAGCCCAATCCAGTACCCCGACTCACATCCTTTGTTGTATAGAAAGGAAGGAATATCTTTTTAATGACATTTTCACTCATGCCAACACCAGTATCCTTTACGATGAGTAAAACAGATTCATTCGAAGCTTTGGTCTGAATAGTCAGTTCTCCCCCTTTTGGCATGGCTTGGATGCTATTGACTACAAGATTGACCAAAATCTGGGTGAGTTGCGCCGGGTCTGCCGTTACCTCTGGAATGTCTTTTGAAAAAGAACGGATAACTTTTATCCCCTCCTTCGCACATCTCGACTCAAGAATATAGAGTCCTTCTTCGATAACATGATTCAGATTCACCCGAATTTTCTTGGGAGGCGTTTGTCTGGCAAATAACATAAGTTTTTTGACGACCTCGCGTGCATGAAGGGAAGCTTTTAATATTTTTTCTGTATCTTGTCTTATTTGATCTGGGAGATCCGGATGTTTATGTATTAGCTGAGAATATCCAAGGACACTCCCGATGGGTTCGTTCAACTCATGGGCTACTCCCGCGGACAATTGACCGATTGTGGCTAGTCGGTCGGCATGCCGGAGCTGCTCCTGGAGCTGTTCTTTATCCTCTTCGATCTGCGTTCGTTCGATGATGAGCACAATTTCCCTGGCTACCGTATCTATCAGGCTCCTTTCCTCTTTGAGAAAAGGCCCCTCATCGA
>JBATYS010000286.1:0-2328 GCA_049674205.1 Candidatus Aminicenantaceae bacterium | reverse complement strand
GGTGACCTCTACGTCCAGATCGGTGACAGAGATAAAGCCATCGCATACTACAAAAAGGCTCTGGAGATCGCTCCCAGGACCAAAGCTGTTCAAGATAAGCTCGACCGGCTCAAAAAACGATAGAGCTAAAGAGTGCTGAGATAGGGATTAAAAGCCTCTAAATAGAGAGCGCGTCGGTAGCTTCTGTGAATTATCCAAGTGTAATATGGATTATTCACATATGAATGATCCAGGGGAGGAGATGAAATGAACGAGAAAAAAGGTATTGGCGATCTTTTCCAGCAGGAGACAAAATACATCAGGGGAAAACTCTCTGGCGGGCCACTGAACTGGAGCGCCAAGCCCAAAACATACAAAACCTACCCTGCTGCGCCCAAAATCAAGCTAGACGATCCTGAGGTGAATGGCGGGATGCCTTTCTGGGACGCGATCCAAGCTCGTCAGAGCATCCGAAACTACAGAAACATCCCTCTTGAAAAAGGAAACCTCTCACAGCTCCTTTGGGCCACACAGGGAATCTCCAGGGAAGCCATGGGATTTGAGTTCCGGACAGCACCCTCTGCTGGGGCGCTGTATCCTGTGGAAACATATCTTGTCCTGAACAATGTGGAAGGGATCGAACCGGGAGTCTATCACTATGATGTGAAGAACCACCAGCTAGATCAGCTCAAGAGAGGAGATTTCCGGATGGATATCGCTCATGCGGCACTGGATCAGGACATGGCCTATTCGGCAAATGTTATTTTTGTGTGGACAGCACTATTTGAGAGGTCCAAATGGAAATACAGACAGAGGGCTTACCGGTATGTTTACCTCGATACGGGCCACATTGCCGAAAACCTTGCTTTGGCCGCTGTAGCCTTAGGACTCGGAACCTGCCAGATCGGCGCTCTCTATGACGATGAGGTGAACCAACTCGTTGCCATCGATGGGGAGGAAGAGAGCATTCTCTACATGAGTGTTGTCGGACATCCTCAATAAAACTTCTAGATAAGGAGGGCAAAATGAAAAGACTCTTGTTTATAAGTGTTTTGATTATGATATTTCTGATCGGAGCTTGGCTTGTTTTTGGCCAGGCACAAAAACAAGAGGAAAAACCCTGGGATTGGGACCTCAAAAAAGTAAGAACTATGGTGGAGCAGGTCCGGGCGGGCAAAGATCTCACACCTCATAGCTGGCCCGGCGGAGCAAAAGTCGCTGTCGCTCTTTCTTTTGATTTTGACTCGGAGACGAATGCTCTAAGAGACATGAACATCTCGCCGGGCATCTTCTCACAGGGGGAGTATGCGGCACGCACTTCCATGCCCAGGATCCTCTCTCTCCTGGATAAATACCACATCCCTGCAAGTTTTTTTGTCCCGGCAATCACGGCTCTTCTCCATCCCGAAAAGATCAAAGCGATCGTAAATAAAGGATTTCACGAGGTCGGGATGCATGGATGGATCCATGAGCGCAATTCTGTGCTCTCTGAGGAAGAGGAACGCAGGCTCATGAAGCAATCCTACGATACTCTTAAGGCGGCTACGGGCAAAGCCCCCACCGGAATACGGACCCCCTCCTGGGATTTTAGCCGGTCCACTCTGAAGCTGATCCGGGAGCTGGGGCTTGTGTACGACAGCAGCCTCATGGCTGACGACCGACCCTATGAGCTCGTTGAAGATGGGAAACCCACCGGGATTGTGGAACTCCCCGTGGAATGGCTACTGGACGACTACCCCTACTTCGGTTTCTCGAGATACTCCAGTGTGCGACCCCATATCAAACCCATGGATGTCTTCGATATCTGGGCCTCTGAGTTCGAGAGGGCCTATGAAGAGGGAACGCTTTTTATATTGACGATGCATCCCAAATATATCGGCCACAGGAGCCGGATAGCCATGCTCGAAGAGCTCATAAAACACATGCAGAATCACAAGGGCGTCTGGTTTGCCACCCATGAAGATATTGCTCTATATGCGAAAGGCGGCATCGAAGATTAGACTATTCATTTTTCTTAATTTTAGATAAAATATTGCTTTTATTGAATAAAGTATCGACATTTTGTATGAATAATTCAGGAAAAAAATGGAATAATTCAGGATAATTGAAAGAGGAGAGTGATGAAAGAACGTCGACCATACACCAAATCAATGATCGCCTTTTTTTCTCTTTTCTTTGTGGGCCAGATTGCGCTAACACCCTGTACAGTGGCTGTCGTTTCAGGAAAAGTGACTCCGGATGGGCGTCCATTACTCTGGAAGAACAGAGACACCTCGGTACTGCCGAACAAGATGGCCTTCCTCCAAGGGAACAAATACAGCTTCATCGGGATCATACACCCCCTGGACA
>JBATYS010000285.1:0-1864 GCA_049674205.1 Candidatus Aminicenantaceae bacterium | reverse complement strand
TTTTACTGGGAACGATCTCCTGCTCGTCCACTGCGAGAGCAAACCTGGACCCAGAGAGCGAGGCCTTCCTGTCCAGCGTCCGGTATATCATCACCAAGGATGAAAAAAAAGATTTTCTCAACCTTGCTCCCTCAGAAAGGCCAGCCTTCATCGAAGGCTTCTGGAAGAGGAGGGACCCGGACCCTGAGACCGAGATCAATGAGTACAGAGATATGTATTACCAACTGATCGCCCAGGCAAACGATCTCTTCAGGGATGGACTGGGCGAAGGTTGGCTCCAGGACAGAGGACGGATCTACATCTTGCTCGGTCCTCCTGATACGCGACAGCAATATCCCAGAGGCTACAATATGGGGGATTTCCCCACAGAAGTCTGGATGTACGGTTTTTACTCTATTATTTTTGTCGATCAGGACTGGAACGGAAATTTCGAGCTCATCAAGGGAGGGGCCTACAACCTTGCCCAGATAATGAAGACCCAGATGGCATGGAAGCCAAGATTCTCCAGAGACAAGGTCGTTTTTGACACCAGCGGTGACATTGAAATGCTCAAAGAGGGAGACCGCCAACGAATTCTGGTTAAAATACCATACAGGAATATCTGGATGAGTGCCGATGGAGAAAATTTAGAGACAACCATAAATTCGGAGATCCAAATCAAGAATGCCGACACACAGGAGAAGGTCTGGGAATCCAAAAAAGATTATAAAATCTCCATCAAAGAGTCGGAGCTGGAGAAAATGTACGATGAGAATTACCTGATTGAAGTACCGATCCAGCTTCCCGAGGGGAGTTATACGATAGACATTATTTTGGAGAACAAGACCGACGCAACAAAAATCGTAAAATCATTGAGATTCAGGCTTTAACACGTTCATAGAAGATCCAATGAAGCAAAATTCGGCTCACATAAATTTGGGAGATCATTAAAAAGGGAGGGATTTATGACTTTTTCAAAGCGGATATACTTCGTCCTCTTTGTGTTATTCGTTCTCGTTAGTTTTTCCATCCTCGAGAGCCAGGTCAGAGGCCTTGCCAGGATCAACGGGAAGGTGCTCGATGAGTCCGAAAACCCGATTCCAGATGCAACCGTCCTGGTAAAATCCATAGAAGTCGCCGGAAAACGGGCAGAAAAATTTGAAAAAACCACAACAACCAATGATGAAGGGGCCTGGAAAATGACAGGGATGTCCAGCGGGTATGTTAAGATCGATGTATCCGCTCCCGGATTTATGCCCACATCAAAAAATGTGGAAGTCAGTCAGCTCAACGTCAATCCCCAGATCATCCTCCACCTGAAAAAAGCCGAAGAGTTCATCGGCCAAAACGAAGATTCCTCTGGAATTTTTGAAGAGGGGAATGTTCTTTTCGAGCAGGGAAAATACGATGAGGCGATAGCGTCTTATCAGGATTTCCTGGAAAAAAATCCCACAGCTTATCAGGTTCGCTTTAACATCGGCAATTGTTACAGAGAAAAGAACGAACTCGATGCAGCTCAACAGGAATTCGAGGCTGTTCTCGAAGAGGCCAATGCGGCAGAGGGACCCGAAGCGCTTAAAATTCAAGCCAAGGCCTTTGCGGCTATCGGAGAACTCTATGTGAAAAGGGACGACATCGAAAAAGCCCGCGAGTATTTCACCCAATCTCTCGAACGCAATCCCCAGGATGAGATATTGGCTTACAACGTGGGCGAGATCCTTTTCTCCAATGCAAAGATGGATGAGGCCCTCGAATACTTCAACATGGCGGCAACGATCAAACCCGGTTGGGCCGATGCCTTTTTAAAATTGGGCTATGTGTATCTGAACAAAACAGAGTATGATCAGGCCAAGGAGAATTTCAACAAATTCCTGGAGCTCGACCC
>JBATYS010000284.1:0-8036 GCA_049674205.1 Candidatus Aminicenantaceae bacterium | reverse complement strand
GTCATTTGCCATAATCCCCACATCCACTCGCCGGTTCAACGCTCGCCCTTCTGTGGTTTCATTGGGAGCTACGGGCTGGGCCATTCCGTAACCCATGATCGTAAAGCGTGTGGGATCGACTTTTTGTATGGCAAGCCAATTCGATACAGACTCGGCTCTTCTCTTCGAGAGTTCGAGGTTGTATTCTTCAGAACCTGTTGAGTCTGTGTGTCCTTCGATCAGAATATTCGTGTCCGCGTACTTGTTAAGGATTCCTGCCAATTCGGCCAGCTCGTCCTTGCTTGTTTGCTTCAAGGTGGCCTTGTCGACATCGAAGAGAATTCCGGAGTCGAAGGTGATCTTTATGCCTTCGCCGATCCTCTCGACTTTAGCTCCCTCGATATCTCTTCCGATCTCTGCGGCCTGTTTGTCCATGTAGCTCCCGATCCAGTAGCCAGCGGCTCCTCCCACAGCAGCACCGATGATGGCTCCAGCGACAGTACTTCCTGCAGCCTTGCCTATCACACCGCCTAGCACTGCACCAGAGGCTCCGCCGATAGCTGCACCCTTTTCTTTTTTGCCCCATGAAGCACAATGTGTTCCAGCAATAATAAAGCTGACCACAAGCAAAATAACAAAATATTTCTTCATGATCTTGTCCCCTTAAAATAGTTTTGGAATTTCATTGTGAAATCTAGCAACTATTATAATCCAAAGAACAAAAAATTTGAAACATCCTGAATAATCCATGATAGTTTGAGATTGTTTGGTAAATTAGTTACCTACTTTTGCCGAGGTGAATTGACTAAATTATTAGTTCGGATAGCGATGGATTCGTGATATAAGCACAAGATGTGATTTTATTTTTTGTGCGTTGGAAAGAGTTTGACAATGGCAAATTTTAATTATAAAAAGAAGAAGAAAAATTTAAGTTGGGGGAATTACAATGCTTGACATCTGCCCATTATTGATGATCGCGATCAAAGAGCCTGGATTCATATCAGACATAGAAGAAAAACAAGCCAGATGCCTTAAGGGGGATTGTGCTTGGTTTGTTGCCTACGAAGATCAGGGGAAGGAAGCATGTGCCATCAAGGCCCTGGCGGGATCTCTTAATTCTGTTACTACGAAGACCAACATCGATTAGCCTGAGATTGTCGTTTGTCTTGCCTTCGATCCCGGGTCCAGGAAGGGATCCTGTCATTTTGAGATTTGCAACTGGATCAGTATGAATTAGAACGCCGTCCATCTTTTACATTCAATCAATTTTTCCATATGAGGTGCGACTAAACCTACGCATTATTATGGATAATCGTATTTTAGGCGCAAGCCAAGGTTCTGTCGGTTCCAAACGCGGTCGATTCGTTCAAAAGAGCCTAAGTCGGGCGTTTGATACCCTCAGAGAAGGGAACTATGCATTGGTGCGTTCGCACACAGAAACCGCTCTCCTCAATAAAATGTGCCGAGTAATCGTTGACCTGGGTGGATATCCCTTTGCCTGGATCGGATTCCCCAAGAATGGTCGATATAAAAAGGTGCATCCCGTCGTTTATGCAGGAGATGAGAAGGGATATCTGAGTTCGATCGAGTTGACATGGTCGCAAATCAAGAGGAGTAAAGACCCTGCGGGAACAGCTATCCAGACAGGCGAGGTCAGCTTAGAAAAAAACCTGGCGAAGAAAAATGGTTTCACACCCTGGAAGACAGAAGCGTCCAAGCGGGGATTTTTGTCTTCAGTCGCTTTCCCTCTGATCCGGGACAATCGGACACTTGGAGCAGTCAATATCTTTTCTGGAGATCCAAAGGGCTTCGGAAAAGAGGATCTTGTACTTTTATCAGCCCTGGCAGAAGACCTTTCCTACGGAATTGCAGCTATTCGCACGCGAGAGCAAAAGAAGACGGTCGAAGAAAAACTAAGGGAAAGTCAGGTAAGGGTTCAGAGAACCATTGAAGTCACCATCCAGGCACTCTCAACGACGATCGAAATGCGCGATCCCTACACGGCCGGGCACCAACGACGGGTGGCCGCGCTGGCATCGGCCATCGCAGAAGAAATGGGCCTCACCAAAGAAAAAGTTGATGCCATCAATATCGCTGGAGTTATCCACGATATCGGCAAGATCTATATACCCGTTGAGATATTGACAAGGCCCGGCAAGCTGAGCGAGTACGAAGTGAACATCATCAAAGCTCACCCTCAATATGGCTATGACATCATGATTGAGACAGAAGTTCCTGAGCCAGTCGCAGAGATCGTTCATCAGCATCATGAAAGAGTGAACGGCTCCGGTTACCCGGAGGGCAAGAAGGGTGAAGAGATCCTTCTGGAATCGAAAATATTGAGTGTCGCAGATGTCGTTGAGGCCATGTCCTCACACCGCCCCTACAGGCCTGCTCTAGGTATTGATGTGGCGCTGGATGAAATAAATAATCATAAAGGTATCTACTATGATCCTGAAGTGGCGGATGCCTGTTTAGGACTCTTTGAAAAGAAAGGCTATGAGCTGATCCCGGAGAGTCAGTCCCCGTTTCACCACTGATCCCTTCCTTTTTCAACCTGAATTATTCATAAAAGCTGCGGTCAAATTTATATTCTAAAATCATTCAACATCTTATTGTCAGCATCATTTACCCTTCGGGCACCGACCCAACCTACACGCTGATCTCAGTTAGTTAGAACCACGAGAAGAGTGTAAAGCCAAATTGCCATCTATTTACAGCTGGATCGTTTTCATTGAAATATTTTGCAGTCTCCCCACTCACAAAGATCCTGATCTTGACTTCACTTCCGAATTCTCCAAAAACAGTGAGGCTCCCCTTGAATGTATCTGCATTAACTCTAGTTTTTGCATTGACCCCAAAGTTCAAAGATCTTTCAACGGTGTTAAATCCTACCTTTGCACCTACATCATACGTGTGTGTGAAGTTAGGACCGCCAAAGACATCGAACCTGATCGTTTTATCGAGTTTTTCAAAGAAAGGCTGATTTCTAAGGCCAACTCCCAATCCAAGATTTGATGTGAATGTTTGGTCGACGTCTATGGGCATAGTCACATTGTAAAGACAGTATCCCACAGCAAATAGACCGTTATTTATTTTTCGCTCATACAGGAGTGAAAGAGGATATTCGATTGTTTCAGGTCTAAACACATGGAAAAATGTGTCGTCTCTGAGAATGGGGATCCGGCTGATCAACGAAATATGAAGCCTTCTGTCTTGTCTTTTGAAAAATTCCAGGTCGATCGCAAGTCTGGATTCCATTTTATGACGATCATAGGAAGGTAAAACACCAGTCTGGAGTTCTAGCTTTCGGATGATATTATTCGCCTGTCCCCCAGATTTGAAACGCATCCCTAAATAAGTCGTGTTGTCATATTCGTAGTGACGTGTGTTTCTCACGAACAGGTCCAGATCCTCGTTTAAAGAGATAAAGAATTCCAGGTCGTGTAAAACTTTTGTGAAGTTGATCACTTTTAATTCCACATCGATGCCGAATTCTGTTTTGAGGATATTCGGATATTTATAGTTAAATACAACCAAGTTGTCATACCATTCGTATCCTCCAACGTAGAAGCCCCCACCAAAACCCAGCTTCATATCGTTTGTCCGGTACCATAGCCTTCCCAAGACTTCATTTGCATCAAAAATTGTACGATATGTGCGAGACGTAATATGGCGGCAAAAATGATTCAAGCTACCCTCTAAACTCAGCAAGTTTGTAATGTTGTATAGCACCCCTGCTTTGATCCAGAAATCAGCCTCTCCTTTGAGCTGGCTGTTGATGCGTTGATAATAGTTGACCTCGGTGAATATGGTGCTCTTTTTTATCGGAAATTCGAACCGGACATAAGGACGGAAAAACCGCCGCTCGTGAGAATCTGCACCAAGCTCAATCTTGGCTTCTGCATGAGTTTTATCTTGTGCAGTTGGACTTTGGTCAGAAAAACATGTTAGGGATGTCAAAATAAAACAGATGATGAATAATAATCTTGAGATGGACATATCGTCACTGAAAATACTGATTATAGCGATTTTCATTGTTCGATTCAAAAAAGGTGACAGTCCCCTTTTTTTCCCGCCGCTGAAAATAGGGGACTGTCACCTTTTTTGTCCCCTCATTGATTTTGAGTGGTGTTGTTAATAGCTAAGTGACGTGCTATTGTGTTCTCTCAAGATCGCTCCCTCGAATCACATGCAATCACCGGACACACTTTATAAAAAACACCTCGAAACAAAGACCCGGTGGATGGTCGCTTTGCTTGATGGAATTGGCCTATCCCATCTTTGCTCCAAGATTATACCATCACCCATCAGCGATGGTTTCAGAAACCGAGCGAAATTCCGTGTCTTTCATAACAAAAACGAAGTGAGAGTAGATGGATCAGATCCCATAGACGGGCCTGTGGAATTCGAGAAGTCGCTCTGGATCCTACCTGATTGGAGCAAAAAAATTGTGAGAAATGTGGTCGCGTTTATCCAAAAGGATCACAAGAATTTTGTGGTCGATGGTTTTGAGGTCCAATTGGCACACGGGAAGAAAAATGTCCACACAACATTTTCAGTGAAGAGATCAGTCACACATTCTTACGAGGACCTCGTATTAGCCTTGTTAACGAATATCCCAGATATCGTCGGTGTGGCCATTCCTTCGCAAAAACTGGAAGTCGGGGAGACCCATCTGGAGCACTCCATCGGGAGTAAAGATTTCTGCGCTCATTATGCTTCCTTTTTTCAATCCAACCTGCACCTCACTCCTCTTTTGTTGGAAAATGTGGGTCGGATATGCACAAAAATAGCCTTTCGACAGATTTTTGATCTTTACTGTGGAGTGGGATTGCTATCTCTATCGGTGGGTGAAAAAGACACCAAGATCTTCGGGGTCGATAATAGCAGGATGGCCGTTGAAAGTGCGAAAAAAAATGCCGACCGCATGGGTTTTCGCTTTGTGAAATTTTCCGTGTCGTCCGTTGAGCGATCTATCCGAACCACAGAAATCGGCACTGACAGCCTGGTGCTCGTCAATCCCCCAAGGTCCGGCTGTCCCTCCACGGTCATAAATGCCATCGCATCTCAATATCCCCACCATGTTCTCTTAGTCTCCTGTTCTCTTAAGACTCATGTCCTTGATCTTGCGGAATGGAAAAAGTGTGGGTATGAAGTCCTCTCCTTCAAAGCCTTCGACATGTTTCCATTCACTGATTTTTTAGAAACCGTGACTGTGTTGGAGAAAAAAGGCTAGAATCTTCAAACACTTATTGCCACAACTTGTCTTATTCTTTATAATCTGACACAAACAGAGAAATGAGAGCTAATCAAAGGGGAATTCTCAAATTCGAATTTCTATTGCCCCAAAAAAAGATATAGACATATGAGCAGAAGAAATCGGCTGTTGCTATCCTTTGCATTATTTATTTTCGTTCTTATCATCGGCGTAACAGGTTTTAAAATCCTGGGAGGAAAAGAATGGTCATTCCTCGACAGTCTATACATGACGGTCATCACGCTATCCACTGTTGGATATGAAGAAGTAGCCGACCTGAATGCAAACCCAGCAGCCAGGATCTTCGCCGTCGTGTTTATCCTGCTTTGCGTAGGGACAATTGCCTTTGCTGTCTCTTCGATCACCAGTTTTATTGTCGAGGGTGAGCTGAAAAACATCCTTGGGAGAAAGAGAATGGAGAAAAAAATTTCTAAACTTAGAGATCATTATATAATCTGTGGGGCTGATGAGACAGCGCAAACGATCATAATGGAGCTCATCCTGACCCAACGACAATTTGTTGTCATAGATCCTTTAGAGGAAAATCTCAATAAATTGACCACTCTAGGAGATATTCTTTTTATTCAGGGAGATCCCGCTGAGGATGATGTGCTGATATCCGCAGGAATCGCCGAAGCTAAAGGGATCCTGCTGTCGCTGCCTACGGATGAAGCTAATCTCTTCGTCACCCTCACGGCGAGGAATCTTAGCCCTGACATAAGGATCGTGACAAAGGGGATCCACCCAAAATCCCATAAAAAAATCAAAAAAGCGGGAGCAAATGCTGCTGTTTCTCCCACCTTCATCGGTGGAATGCGCATGGTCTCGGAGATGGTCCGCCCGGCTGTTGTCAGCTTCCTGGATGAGATGCTCAGAGAGAGGGATGTTGTGCGGCGTGTCGAAGAGGTTTCCTTGGAATCTGGCTCCAAGATCATCGGGCAAACCATCGCGGATTCAAAGATCACAGAGATCAAAGAAGCTCTTCTTGTTGCTCTCAAACGAATCACGGCAGAGGCTTATGAGTTCAAACCGGCCCTTGATACAGAGCTCAAGGAAAACGATGTTCTGTTCTTTATCACAACTCCTGAGGGACTCAAGGAAATTGAGAAAATAATCGGAGGGAATTAGGAAGAGTCTATCTCATCCTTGGATTCTTCAGGAAGCTGTTTCGGCTCCTCGCCACTCACGACCTCCAGCTTATCTGCAAACCGCTCCAACCGTTTGTCTGCATCGTCAAATTTTGTCTTGGCGTTTACGAGGTGACTGCCCAGAACCTGGAAATCCTTCTTGAATCTCCCCAAATCACCTTGAAGTCTTGCGAGAGATTGAAACAGCGACTGGGCCTCTTTTTCGATCTGGAGTCCTTTAAGGCCGAGCACTATGACCTGTAAATAGGCATAGAACGAATTTGGAGAGACAGGGATCACTCTTTTTTTGAGAGCTTTTGAATAAATGCTCCGCTCCTCACCGAATGTTTCATCCTTGAGGATCGTTTCGTAATAGACATTCTCGGCCGGGATATACATCAAGGCGAAATCAAAGGTGCCTTCGTCGGGGAGGATATATTTGTCTGCAATCTCTGTGATATGTTTTTTAACATCGGCAACGAATTTTTTCCTCAAGTCTTCTTTGTTCTTGTCGTCTTCTTCGCTTGTGAATTTTTTAAAGTTTTCAAGAGGAAATTTTGAATCGATGGGGACAAGGTTATTCCCGATCTTTATGATGGCATCCACCTTCTCTCCGCTTTTAAATTTGTACTGGAGGGAAAAGTTAGTAGGGGGGAGGATCTGTGCCAGCAGATCTCCGAGAAAGAGTTCTCCAATGCCCCCTCTGAATTTTGGGGCGCGAAGGAGATTCTCCAGGTTGGAAATATCTTTTGCCTTGTCGAGGACTTCACGCGTTACTTCTTCCATCTTTCCCAGATTTTTTTTTACATCTCCCAGTGTAGTGCCAATATGGCCTGTTGTTTTCTGAAATTGACCACTCATGTTCTGGAGCTGTAAGTTGATATTCTGCGTGAGCATCCCGATCTGTTGCTGAAGCAGATCGAGAGCTTTGTCCTCCTGCTGGGCCTGTCTGATATCCTCGATCTTCTCTGAAGTCTTTCGCATCGACCAAACCAACAGGAAAAAAATCAGGAGAACTGCAGCACCGAATATGATGAGAAACAGGTCGAGATTCATTGTGTGTTTGCGCTCTTGTGTGTCATTATAAAAATTGTGTTCTGCGGAGTAAAGCGAAAATGTTGTGCAGAGCAATGTATAGGGACCGTTCCCCGAACGGTCTGCATCGTGAGGCAATGTAGGGTCAGCTCCCCGAGCTGACCGATATCAAGGTTATTCCCCAATGGATCAAATGGACCAAAATAATTGACAACAATCCACGACTTCACTAAAATATGGGATACTTTTGGCCCGTTAGCTCAACTGGTAGAGCAGCAGACTCTTAATCTGGAGGTTGAAGGTTCGAGTCCTTCACGGGTCACTCCACTTTCCCCGAGAAAATCCTCTTTTCCTTTAAGCACCATTAAGCCAAATTAAGCGAGAATAAGTAAAATCTGTGACATATTTGTGACATGGATGGTGAAGTCTATACAGATCTCTGCTGCTTGAGCAGCTAAGACAAAGCCCCAAACTTCACGTGGTGTCCAATCATTGGACAAGTAAAGGGGGCTGTTAAATTGCGTCGCATACCGCTTATTATGTCAACCTTTCTCTCGGGGAAGCGTACTTTTAAAAAAATATCCCACAGTTATTAGACTTTTGCGGGATTTGGAGAGCGTTATTTGGCTATTTTT
>JBATYS010000283.1:0-6128 GCA_049674205.1 Candidatus Aminicenantaceae bacterium | reverse complement strand
TTTCCCCTTACCTATTGACTTGATCTCGGCTTTTATGAAAGAAAAGAAGTAAAATTTAAGAAGACAGGAAAATGACTAACAAAGATTACAGAGAACTTCAGCTCTCCAGCTCTCAACTTGTTTTGATTTTCATCGCAATTCTTGCTCTGGGTGTTGTGATCTTTTTACTGGGTGTGTCCGTTGGTAAAAAGCAGGCTCAAATCGCAGATACTACCCAATTCACTTCTGAGCCTTTAGCAGAACAGGTCGTCGAAGAAGAGCCGAAGCCGGTTGAAAAGCCAGAGGAACAACCTACAGAAACAGAGAAACCCGCAGAGCAACCCAAAGACGTCATTCGAGAAGAATTGGCATCCCATCAGAAAGTAAAAGCAGAAACAAAAACGAAACCCACTCCTATCCCAAGAAGCAGTGGTTATTATATCCAGATCGGAGCATTTAAGAACAGGGATTCCGCCTATACGACAGCAGAAGAATTGAAGGATCAGGGCTTTCCTGCCCAGGTCTTCGACCCTGCTCCAGCGGATACAAATCCCCTCTACAAGGTTCGAGTGGGTGGCTATGAGACAAGAGCCCAGGCTGAAGAAGAATTGGGAAAGGTTGCACAAGCTCAGGGGAAGCAAAAATCTGACTATTTTATTTGGCGACGCTGAGTTGCTTGTTTCACCAACCTGTTTGATCCACACCATCTGTCTTTTTCTGCCGGGTGATCCGAAGAAAAAGTGGGTGTTTTAGCTACAGGAATGGATTCGTGAAGATTAAAATCAGAGACATTCTCTGGGTAGTTTTAAGCGGAGCGGTCACTGCCCTTGCCTTTCCCAAGTTTAACCTGGCTTTTTTCTCCTGGATCTCCCTTATTCCCCTTTTTTTTGTACTGACAAAAAAAAATCCGGGCCGGGGATTCCTGCTCGGTTGGATAGCCGGGATTTCCTATTATGCCGTACTCCTGAATTGGATTCCGGCTGTTCCCTCCCATTATGGAGGCCTCTCAATCCTTGTCAGCATCCTCATCTACTTGGGATTCATGTGTGTTCTCGGGCTGACATGGGCGGCATTTTCTCTCTGCTTTACAAAGATTCATAAGCCCTTCCCTATTCTAAGTTTCTTCCTCGCTCCCTTCATATGGGTCTCACTCGAACTCATCATCACACACATATTAACGGGATTCCCGTGGGGCCTTCTTGGATATGGCCAGTACAAAAACCTCTACTTCATCCAAATGGCCTCGATAACCGGCATCACCGGTCTTTCCTTCATTCTTGTGCTCTTCCAGAGTCTTTTTGTGCTCTCCATAAAACTAAGAAAAAAAACTCCTTTTTTTGCAGTCCTTACACTGGTCATACTCATCCATGTGAGCGGGTTTGTGAGCATCAAAAATATTCCGGTTCAGGAAAATTCCTTTTCCGCAGCCGTCATCCAAGGGAATGTCTCTTCAGATATACAATGGGGGCATTTATCCTTCGAGGAGATCGAATCCCTCTTCAACCAGCACTTGCAGTTGAGCAGCGACGCCACACTCAAAAACAACACTCTAGTCATTTGGCCTGAGTTTTCCGTGCCGCTGTGTTTCGGATGCTCATACGGAATCTATCAGGAATTCAAAAACAGTCTTTACCGGTTTGTGCAGGAAACAGGATGCACTCTCCTTCTCGGAACAAACGAAAAAACAGAGACGGGGGGAGAGACGGAATACTACAACACAGCGCTCTGCCTGAAACCAGATCTCTCGCAAAACCAGTACCATAAAATACATCTCGTTCCTTTCGGCGAATACACTCCCTACAAGAAAGTATTTGCATTCATATCGCGCGTGACCCATGCCATCGGCGATATAACTGCTGGAGACCAGTTCGTACTGCACGAACATGAAGGCAACAGGTTCGGCTCTCCGATCTGTTACGAGATCATATTTCCAGACCTTGTGCGCAAATTTACTAAAAATGGAGCTAGCTTCCTTGTCACAATCACCAATGATGGCTGGTATGGACGAAGTTCAGCCCCCTATCAACATTTTGCCATAGCAGTTCTAAGAGCAGTGGAGAACCGGCGTTTCCTTCTCCGGGCGGCCACTACTGGCATCAGCGGTATCATCGATCCCTATGGGCGAATCCTCTCTCGTTCTGAATTGATGACCCAGACGTTCTTGTACGACACCATCACTCCCCTGCACAAGAATACAGTGTACACCAAACACGGGGATGTTTTACCCTATATCAGCTTGACTTTGACGATCATTTTCCTTATTCTTGCCGTCATAAAGAGGCGAAATGAAAGACAGTGATTTCTCCACTGAAAAGAATCTTTCCGAACTCCAGGAAAGAAGCAGAACAATGCTTGCCAAATTCGAGGAATTGCGAGGTTTTCTTTGACCTCGGTCAAAAATCAAAAGAGCTAGAAGCACTAAATAAAGAACTCTCGGAACCCGATAGCTGGAACGACCAACAAAAAACATTTTCCCTCCAGAAAAAAAAGAAGCAATTGGAACGAGATATCCGGGCGCGTTCTTTAGTGATCGAAATGAAGGAAGAACTCGAAGTCCTGCTCGAACTGGTCGAAGAGGGGGAAAACGTCCAGGAGGACCTCAAGCAAGCCATCTCTTCATTCGAAGATAAATTGGAGCAGACAGAGCTCCAAGCCCTCTTCACGGACTCTGATGATTCTCGAAACGCAATTCTCACCATCCACCCGGGTGCAGGAGGGACCGAATCTCAGGATTGGGCCCAGATGCTCCTGCGGATGTATATCAGGTACGCGGAAAGGAAGGGATACAAAACCGAATTATTGGATAGTCAACCTGGAGAAGAGGCGGGGCTGAAAAGTGCGACACTCCGCATCGAGGGCGATTATGTCTACGGTAACCTTAGCCAAGAATCAGGTGTTCATCGGTTGGTCAGGATCTCTCCCTTTGATGCTAATAAAAGACGCCACACGTCTTTCGCAGCCGTTTTCACATATCCAGAGATTGAAGATGATATCGAGATCGAGATAAATCCTGAAGACCTGCGCATCGACACCTATAGAGCATCCGGGCGGGGCGGCCAACACGTAAATGTCACGGATTCGGCCGTGAGGATCACTCATCTGCCCACTAAAATCGTGGTCCAGTGCCAGAATGAAAGATCTCAGCACAAAAATAAAGCCAGTGCTATGAAGGTTCTCAAATCTCGTCTCTATGAGCTGGAAAAGAAACGAAAGCGCAAAAAACTCGAAAAACTTGAAGACACAAAAGGTGAGATCGCCTGGGGAAACCAGATCCGGTCTTATGTGCTCCATCCCTACCGCATGATCAAAGACCTCAGAACAAACGTAGAAACAGGCAATGTGGACAAAGTCCTGGATGGGGATCTAGATGAATTTATCAAAGCCAGCCTTCTCCAACGGGATTGAGCTGACACCTAAAACGGAGAGGTCTGTTTCACGCCTCTCGATCTTTGATCTGTTCCCAAATCTCGTCCATCTCTTCGAGGCTGGCCTCACCCAGGCTTTTTCCTTTCTCAGCCAATTCTTTTTCAAGAAACTCGAACCTCAGCATGAATTTTTCATTGGCCTTCTTTAGCGCGATCTCTGGATTGACACCCAACTTGCGCGAGACATTTGTCAGAGCAAAAAAAGCATCACCGATCTCTTGGAATATGTGCTCCTTTGTCTCTATTTTCATAGCGCTCTCCAACTCGGAGACCTCCTCTTTGACCTTTTCCAGAGCACCTGAGGGATTTTCCCAATCAAAACCATAGGAAGAGACACGCAGTCCGATCTGATAAGCCGAATGGAGAGCAGGAGCGCACTTGACGATCCCATCAAACAGAGACTTCCGTTTCTTCTCCTGCTGTTTTCCTTGATTCCATGCATCCAAGACCTCTGAAGAAGAGGCGATCGTCTTGCCTCCAAAAACATGAGGATGCCGACGGATCATCTTCTGATTGATGTTCTCTACGACGTCAGACATCATGAATGCTTTTTTTTCTTTGTAAATCCTTGCTAAAAAGACAACCTCCATCAAGACATCTCCCAATTCTTCGGCGACAGAGGGCACATCTCCCGAAAGAATAGCTTCGAGGGCTTCATAAACCTCTTCCAGGAAATAATTGGATATGGACTGCTCATCTTGCTCTTTATCCCAGGGACACCCACTCTTTCCCCGAAGGGTATCCAGGATCTTTACCAGCTGTTCGAATTTTTGGCCTGCAAGCTTTGCATCTTCCATTTGGGGCTTCCTTGAATTTAATTCGAATTTGTTGTAGAATTTTTCTCCAACGCATCCAAATTATCTGAAACTGTAATAAAATTCAATCCCAACCCTTCGTTTTCATAATATTATGAGTGAGAGGAGAAAATGACCGAAAAAAACAAGAAAAAAGAAGGCCCCAAAGCAACAGGAAAAAAAGCAAAAGAGAAAAAGGAAGAGAAACAAGAAGAGAAACAGGAAGACAAATCAGAAGAAAAAAGAAGAGATGAAACAGAGCCAAAAAAAATCCTCCCGCCACTCGATTTCAGCTCCTTAGTCCTCCCCTTTTTCACACAGGCCCTGATCGAGCTCGGAGAAACAGAGAACCCTGAAGCTAAAAACACAGAGGAAAATCTCAAGCTCACACAAAGGCTGATCGATATGCTCAACATGCTCAAAGAAAAAACGACCGGCAATTTAAAACCCGAAGAAGAGATCTTCTTGGATCAGTGTCTTCACCAACTCAGAATTGCCTATATGGAAAAGGCAAAGATCATAACATTATAGATTTATGCAGATCATAAAGAATTTCACAAATTTTCCTTCTTTTCCCAAAAATACGTCTGTTGCCATCGGGAATTTTGATGGTGTCCACTTGGGGCACCAGAAGATTCTGAGAGTCCTGACCGAAGAAGCGAACAAGAAGGACCTTCTCCCTGTAGTTTTGACCTTTTCTCCGCATCCCATAAAAGTCTTGGGCAAAGGGCAGATACAAATGCTGCAATCCCTGGATCAGCGGTTAAGGGAAATAGGCCGTTTCACCATCCATGCAGCTCTCATATTAAACTTCGACAGAAAGCTAGCCAACCGAACTGCCCAAGATTTTTTAGAGAATATTGTACTCAAGCTCCTCAGAGCCCAAGAGATCATCGTAGGAGAGAACTTCTGTTTCGGAAGGAACCGGGAAGGATGCACCGATACGCTCAAAAAGCTCGCCCAAGAACTTAACTTTGATGTGCGTTCCATTCCACCTGTTAGTGTGGGTGGAACAGTTGTGAGCAGCAGTAATATCCGTAAGCTCCTTTGGGAAGGAGAGATTGAAAAGGCGGCAACCTTCCTTGGCAGGTTTTATGAGATCGAGGGTGAGGTCATCAAAGGAAAATCGAGGGGTATAACGCTCGGATTTCCCACCGCCAACATCCAGACCTCAAACGAGATCACACCGGGAGGAGTATTCCTTTCAGAGGTCTGCCTTGGGGGGAAGAATTATCCATCCCTCACCAATATCGGCACATGTCCGACATTTCACCAAAAAGACAGGAATATCGAAACCTATATCCTGCATTTCGACGCAGACATCTACGGGAAAACAATCCGCATTCGCTTCCTAAAAAAGGTTCGCGATGAGATTAATTTCGATACACCCGAAGCTCTTTCTCATCAGATTCAAAAGGACATCCACGCTGCTGAGGCTTTCTTTTCTTCCCGGAAGGATCGATGATTCCTGATGAAGGGTCCGTTCGGGGAATGGACCCTACACAACATAAAGATCACGCTGTCCCATAGGTCCGGTTATTGACATTTTGTTGGAAATGATGCATTTTTTTTTAAGCAAACACCCTTACATGATGCGCTTAGATCAAAGAGTCGCTGAGTTGCAGGGTATCACTAAACCAGGAGTTGTTTCATGGAAGAAAAGATAAAAGCCAGAGTCATGGACGCCAAAAAGATCAAAAGATCCATGCAACGCATGACAACGGAGATCACTGAACGGAACCGGAATTTAAAAAATCTGGTGATCGTTGGAATTAGAACCAGGGGCATCTACCTGGCGAAAAGGGTGAACAAACTCATCAAAACTCTGGAGGGAATCGACGTTCCTTTTGGCGTTCTGGATATCACTTCCTATCGAGACGACTTCTCTGAATTGGAGGCCCAACATATGGTCAAAAAGACAGAGATAGGC
>JBATYS010000282.1:0-3478 GCA_049674205.1 Candidatus Aminicenantaceae bacterium | reverse complement strand
ATGCGCTCCTGTTCGAGTCGCTCCAGAATATGCGCGTCGGCGCTTCTTGTTTGGGCACTAGCCTAAGATAGGATGAGGCCACAGTATTCCCGAAGGCCGTTAATGTATCGGCATACTCACACAATCCCCCCACTAAGCGCCGTGCAGGTTCAGAGAGCCGATTGTGCTTGCCCAGCATGATATTTTTTCCCTTCTCCATAAGCTCCAGATGAAAGTGCAAACCATTACCGGCAATGCCCTTTTCAATCTTGGGCGTAAACGTCGCCAAACACCCGTACTGAAAGGCCACATTGCGTATAATCCATCTGCTGAGCATGATCGCATCCGCCATCTCATCAATGGGCCTGGGTAAGAATTCAACCTCGAGCTGCTCGACACTCTTTCCACGGATTTGTGCTAAATCGCCTTTGAGGTCATCCACATAGCCCACTTCGCTGTGTGCATATTTAACCGCTCCTGTGATTTGAGTGATATAGTGGACGATCTCATCCAAGATCTCTCCCCCTTTTATGAAGGGAGCGGATTCATGATAGCCCTGTTGTTTCTCCAGCCGGAAAATGTTGGGTTCTTTATCAAAGAGAAGATAAAATTCCAGTTCGCCGAGGGCATAAAGTTCCAGGCCCGTGTTCTTTTCGAAATGTAAATTGGCATTGGCCAGAATGTTGTCAAGCGCAAAAGAGGCTCGCACGCCGTTTCTTGTCAAGTAACGGCATACAAAATCAAGGCTGCAATCATCAAATGGATTGAGAAATGCTGTTTTGTAATCGGGGATAACGTATAGATCCGAGAGAGTGGCATCGACCATGCCCTTGAACAGCGACGATCCATCGGCGCGCTCGCCTTCAGCGAGGATCACTTCCGCCCTGCGGCGGTCCGGGATCGGGAACTTGAGCTCCTTGAGGTGGCCATCAAGGCCCGTATAGTGGAAGGTGATGCGTTCAATCTTCCTCTGTTCGATGATCTTTACAAAATCTGCGCGTTGAAAGTCATGAGCCGGCTTGTTCAACAACGCAGAAAGGGGATTTTCCAGAGCAAAAGAGAAATCGTGAATCGGCATAGCATTGTCTCCGATCTTATTCATAATTTAGTCTCGAAAAAGTGAAGAGACATTTTAAGGTAAACTCCAGAGTAATGCAACCGCATGGACACGATGCAGCGGCTTAATTGACTCTCCCTGCTTCTAGGAATATAGTTAGACAGAAAATTAGATCGATTCGGACGGTGGACACAGATCCCTTAGACAGCAAATATTTCTCAAAAAATGCAAATTGAGCGGAAACCTTCTCCGTGTGTGGAAGAAAGTCACCAAAAAATAAGTGGGATTGAACAGAATGAATGAATTAAAAGAAAGCGCAAGACATTTATTAAAGGAATTCAAAGGAGATGATTACATTTTTGGGGTTGGTTGTTTGCACAGGTTGGGTGAGCTTGTGGCTCCTTTAGGTAAAAAGATCCTTCTCATTATGAATTCAGGGAAATGGAGCAAAGTCCATTTAACACCTATTCTCGGCTCTCTGAGGGATACAAATTTGGACGTCATAGGCCCCATTCCCAGCGTAAGACCGAATGCCCCGCGTGAAGATGTTGTCCGGCTGGCTGAAGAAATTTCAAATACAAAGCCGGATACTGTTGTTGTTATCGGAGGAGGCTCTGGAATAGATGCCGCAAAAGCAGCGTGCGTGCTGGCCAGCCTGGGCAGAGACCTGGAAGACTATTTCGGAGTGGGGAAAGTCTCGGAGAAATTACAGGCCGAAGGAAAGACACTCATACCTGTTGTGGCCGTTCAGACAGCATCGAGTTCTGCGGCCCACTTGACGAAATATTCCAATATCACTGACATCCAAACGGCCCAAAAAAAGCTCATCGTCGATGACGCGATCGTCCCGCCAAAATCACTGTTCGATTACCAAGTAACCAGGACCATGCCGCCGGATTTTACCTTGGACGGGGCTTTCGATGGAATGGCTCACAGTCTTGAAGTTTTCTTCGGGGCCCAGGAGGAGACTTACGACAGAATCTCCCAGATCGCCGAGACCTCCATTGAATTGGTGATCTCTAGTTTAGAGGACGCTGTTAAAGATGGGGAAAATCTTGAGGCACGTGAAATCCTGGGATTGGGTACAGACCTCGGGGGTTATGCCATTATGGTCGGAGGGACTAACGGCGCTCATTTGACGAGTTTTTCGTTGGTTGATATTCTGAGCCATGGCCGTGCCTGTGCTATCATGAATCCCTACTATACGATCTTTTTTGGCCCTGCCATCCAGCCACAACTTCAGATTCTGGGACATATTTATGCAAAATATGGCCTGATAGAAAAGCCGCTATCAGGATTGGGACCGGCTGAGCTCGCTAATACTGTGGCAAAAGGCATGATGAATCTGGCTCATCGTGTTGGTTTCCCCACTAAACTCGAAGAGATCCATGGATTCAGCCAAGCCCACATCCAGAGAGCTCTCAAGGCCGCGAAAAATCCTCAACTCGAGATGAAACTCAAAAATATGCCGGTTCCCTTGAATCGAGATATGATCGATGAATATATGGGCCCAGTTCTCGAAGCTGCTGCCACAGGAGATTTCAGTTTGATCAAGAATGTTAGATTATTGATCAAGAATGGCTGATCTGTTCTTTCCCAGATCATCATTCTTCATTTTTTGGTAAACCATGGCCTTTTCTGTCCATAAAGCAAGATAACTCAAGGTCACTCATCTAGCGATTGAAAATGTCAAGTTTAATAGGCTCCATAAAATGTATCCGGTACATTTTTCCAGGGTTAATTAGAAAATGTGCGCGGTACATTTTACCTGAGGTGAATGGAAAAGGGGACTGTCCCCTTTTTTATCCCCTTTTTACGGTTTTTGGTGAGTGATGAGGACGCCGCGTAATTTCAGAGCGGCAATAAAAGGTTCATACAACTCCCCAAGAAAAATCTCTTCGGGAAACACGACTCCGCGTTGTGTGATCTCTCCATTCAGGATCATCTGGGCTGCAATCGATGCGGGAAATGCTGTAGTTTTCGCCATAGACGTATAGTTGTTCTCTTCGTCAAAATAATCCACCATCTCGAACACATGCGTTGCGGGTTCACCTGACTTCCTCCCGGATACAACGACACGCAAAAAAGTCACATCCCGCTCATCCCCCAATGCTATCCTCTTATCCAGAATAGACTCCGTCACTCTCCTCGGTATGATGTTCGTACCATCGACTTCTATGGCTTCTCTCTCGAAAAATCCACAGTCCTTGAGAGTCTGGATCTCTGCGGCATGGCCCATATACCGGATCGTTTTTTCAGAGAGCTCGCCGCTGATCTTTCCCTGCATGGTATGTGCCAGCGAATTCAAGCCATCTGTGTAAAAACATTCCATCTCTAGAAAGGCCGGTGGAAACGCGATAGGCTCCACAGCTGATAAAGCCGCCACTTTTGTCAATATTCCATCTATCAATACTAGCGCTTTCCTCTCATACAGACCGAGCA
>JBATYS010000281.1:0-3575 GCA_049674205.1 Candidatus Aminicenantaceae bacterium | reverse complement strand
GGAATGACGTCCTTGTCTACACCACAGATCCACTTGAAAAAGATATGGAAGTCACAGGCCCAATAAACGCGCAAATATATGCCTCTTCCTCAGCGAAGGACACGGATTTTGTCGTAAAGGTGAGTGATGTCCATCCAGATGGCAACTCCCAGAATATCTCCCCTCCCCTCTCCGGAGTGATTAGAGCAAGATATCGCGATTCCGAGTCCGAGCCTTCACTGCTGACACCGGGACACATTTACAAATTCACCATCGGTCTGATGTTCACAAGCCATGTCTTCAAAAAGGGTCATCGGTTAAGAGTCTCCATCAGCAGCAGTTATTTTCCTCTCATCGACCGGAATCCCAACACAGGCCATCCATTCGGTACAGATTCGGAATGGATGTGCGCAGAACAAACCATCTTTCACGATGACGAACATCCCTCGAGAATAATGATGCCTGTCATACCAAGGGAGAAATAACCATGTCCTTGATGGAAGTCTTATCAGGGTTATGAGAGATAAACATGCTGACTGTAAGATAATAAGGAGGCGTCATGACAAAAGCCTACAGATCCCGAGGTGATAGTGCTCTCGATGCAGAGATCATTCAGCTATTGATCCGATTGGTCAAAGCACGGAGCTATCCCGGTATTCCGCAACAAGAAAAGGAAGTCGTTCAGGAGCTGGATGTTTACCTGCGCTCTCACGGTATCGGAACAGTCATCACAGAGGTCTGCGACGGCCGCCCGAATCTCTTGGCTTCGGTTGAAGGAGCGAAAACAGGCCCGCATCTGTTGCTGTGTGGCCATACCGACACTGTCCCCCCCAATGAAAAAAGCCCGGTGGATCTCTTCGCCGCTATAGAAAAAGAAGGAAGGCTTTACGGACGGGGAACAGCGGATATGAAAGGCGCTTTAGCAGCGATGGCAGGTGCTCTCGTCCAATTGAAAACATCAGGCACACTGACTTGCGGTAAAGTCACGTTGGCAGCCATCATTGACGAAGAAACACAGACTCTCGGATCGGAACATCTTGTCAAAAGCGGTTTCAAGGCCGATGCTTCGATCGTGGGCGAACCCACCAACAATCAAATTGCTATCGGACATAAGGGTTTGGAATGGCTGGTGGTTGAATTCGAAGGGAAAGCCGCTCATGGAGGAACTCCGGAATCCGGGATCAATGCCATTTCTGCAGCCGCTCATTTTGTTCAGCTCGTTGAAAAAGAGCTTATTCCCGAATTCCAAAAGAGGCGCGATCCTGTTCTTGGGCTTCCGGTGATAAACATAGGGACTATTAAGGGTGGTGATCAACCGAGTACCGTGGCTGCGCATTGTCAGATCAAGCTCGACCGACGGTGGGTTAACACAGAAACGATAGAGCAAGTGTTTGAAGACCTTGAAATCCTGCTCGCAAAAATACGATCAGCCCGGCCAGGGCTGAAAACAAAAGTCTTCCGCGTTCCCGACAGCATGGCCACGATGCTGCATGGTCCGGTAACCATCGAGCCGGGACATCCTGTCGTTCGAGCGGCTCAAAACGCCATGCGCGAGCACGAGCTGCCGGCGGAATCTCTCGGCGTTTTCCCGGCCTGGACAGATGCGGCACTGATCTCCAGAGAAGCAAAAATTCCTTCGATCATTTGGGGTCCCGGCGAGTTGAATTATGCCCATTCACCCGAGGAGAGCACTCAACTGGAAGATGTGATCTTGGCCAAGAACTTGTACGCTTCTGCCGCTTTGTCCTTCACAGGATCGCTGGAATAGCATTCCAAAACAGAAAATACCTAATCAGGCTTCCTCATGGAACCTTGGCTCTTATTCTCGCCGATCAGGGCATAGTAAACGGCCTTTGCGATCTGGATGTCCTGAACCGCAACACCTGTCAGGTCTGCGATGGTGATCTGTTCTTCGGAGGTTCTCTGAAGTTCCGGATCGATAATCACATTCCCTAATTCCACAATCCGCTCTTTTTCAAGAACACCGGCTTTCAGCGCTTGATGAATCTCCCCCCGCAGAAGACACTGACTGATGCTGTCGGCGACGACGATGTCGGCTTTTTGGAGTATTCGCGGGTCCAACTCATTCTTCTCCGGAGTGTCAGACCCCATTGCTGTGATATGTGTTCCTTTACGGATCAGATCAGCCGACAATATGGGTGATTTTGAGGGCGTTGCCGTGACGATAAGATTGCAGTGAGCCGCGATATCTTCGGCCCTCAAGGTCGTCTGGATACTGAAACCCAAAGGCTCCATGTCCGCCCTGTATTCATCCAGCTCTTTCTGATTCATTCCCCATACCATAACATCCTTGCAGTTAATGACAGACTCTAAAAACTCTAGCTGCATGCGTCCCTGTGTTCCTGCTCCCACAATACCTATTCGATCGATCTGTTTCGGAGCCAGATACTTGGCAACGACAGCTCCTGCGGCCGCAGTCCTCACATTGGTGAGATGGCACTCATCCAACAGTGCGCAAACCAGCTCCCCTGTCCCCTTTTTGAAAAGCAAAAGGAGGCCGTCACTTGTATATCGGCTCGAGTCAGGACTTTCAAAAAATCCGGAGGCAATTTTGATGACATAATAATCGTCATCAACAATATAACCGTACTTGATGTGGACATCACCGGGAGGCTTTTTGAAGATCATCTCGCCCACGGGAGGAATCACGGCTCTTCCTTTGGAATAGGCCACAAACCCTTTTTCTATTTCCTGGATAGGCTGGAGTTTCTTTAATGCATCCTTGATTTGCGTGAGATCATAAAATTTGCTCATTTCTTATTTCCTTTCCTGATTCCTGATCATTATAGAATCAAAACCGGGTGTTTACAAACTAAATGTATTCTCTTTTGAGGGAAGCATACCCATTTCCGTGATACGGGCACAACGATGTCTGGATAGCAGCTAAGAGAGAGATCTAATCCGTCTGAGCAATATGGTGGCGATTGGGGGGGCTTTTGCGAAGACGGAAGGGATCTCGCATTTTAAGGTCTAGTTCATCAGGTCCTCAATTACGGAAATAAGGAAGCATGCTCTTTTGATTGTTGAATTGACTTCTCAAGAGTCCTCTGATATAAAGATGCGCGCAATGAGGGTCAGTCAGAGATGAGTAATCCAACACAACAGGATTCCCCGCAACTCCTGCGGAAAATGAACCTTCTGGATTCGACTTTCCTGGTCATCGGGGCCATCGTCGGTTCCGGAATTTTTATGACGACCGGTTTTATTGCCGAGTATCTCCCCTCACCTTTTATGATATTGATCATCTGGCTGCTGGGCGGTTTTTTCGCGATGAGCGGAGCCCTGGCATTTGCGGAATTGGGAGCCATGTATCCCCGGGCAGGAGGGCAGTACATCTATCTGCGGGAAGCATACGGTCCCTGGGCGGGTTTTCTTTACGGATGGGGATTTTTCTGGGTGATCGAGTGCGGTGGTGTTGCAGCCCTGGCTGTAGGCTTTGCGGAATACTTCGGATATTTTGTCCCCTCTCTTTCGACAAAGACCTACCTCTTGAAATTCCATCTTCTGAGTCTCGATTACTCATTATCTGTAGGACAATTGATTGCCGTAGCCTCCATCCTGTTTTTGTCTGCCAT
>JBATYS010000280.1:0-3316 GCA_049674205.1 Candidatus Aminicenantaceae bacterium | reverse complement strand
TGATCCGGTATCACATGGCCGTTTCAGGATATGATCATCCTGACAGAGGGATTTTCCCCGACTATCCTTTTGCTCGAACCATACAGGACCATTTGAATGGCAAGGACACTGAGATGGATTTTGTGTTAGATTTGATCGAAAAGCAAAAATAAGTTCTATCCCTTTTTACGTTTTAAATTTCACTTTTTTCTCACATATTGATACACTTTGACCGGCATGAACCAAACAAAAATGGAGGGTCGCATGTTCAGACAATCACGGACTGCGTTCGCTGTTCTGGTGGTTGTGTTTCTGATGGCCTTTACTTTATCAGCAAGTTTTTTTGAAAAATCAGAATACGCCAGCCACCGGAAAAAATTGATGGAAAAAATCCCCGATGGAGTGGCAATAATATTGGGCGCTCAGCTACGTGTGACTTACAACGAACACTACCAGAACAATGATTTTATGTATTTTACGGGGATAGAGGCCCCTAACGCCATCCTGATCATCGATGGCGTTCGAAAGGAGAGTATCCTCTTTTTTACCCTCACCGAAAGAGCAGCGAGGAACGAGGGCATCAGTCTGGATCTGGTAAGGAACCCCCAAGATGTTACCGGTATAAAAAAAGTACTGCCCTACGAAGAATTCACTCCCTATTTGAGTCTCCTCGTTGAAGAGACGCCGATCCTCTACACCTCATTCAAACCGGAAGAACTGGTGCGCGAATGCTCCAGTGAAAAATATGGGATCCTGAGGAGAAATATGACACGCAACGAATGGGATGGACGCCTGACACGCGAGCTCCAGTTCGTTAAAGTACTCGAAGAGCGATTTCCTCAGGTGGAAGTTCGAGATTGTTCAGGCTTGGTATGGGATCTGCGCATTATCAAGTCGCCCGCCGAGGTCGATCTCTTGCGTAAAGCGGCCCGCATAGCTGTTAAGGCCCACATTGAGCTGATGAAATCCACTCGCGTCGGAATGCATGAGCAAGAACTTGCAGCGCTCTACGAATACCTGTGTAAGAAAGAAGGCGCACAGGATCTCGCCTATTATATGCTCATCTGTTCAGGAGAAAATCACCCCTATCTCCATTACTATAAACACGACCGGGTCCTCCAGGATGGAGACTTTCTCGTGATCGATGTTGGGCCTGATCTTGGCTACTACGACATCGATATCACCATTTCCTACCCTGTAAACGGGAAGTTCACTCCCAGGCAGAGAGAGGTCTACGAAGCGGCCAAAGCTGTGCATGAAGCCAATATGAGTGTCTATAGACCCGGTCTAACCGGGGAAGAGGTCCGGGAGGAGGTAGATGCGATCTTGACGGAGCAGGGATTCGACCTCACTTTGGATATTTTCCAGAAAAGAACCATGCGGGGAGGTTTTGGTCACTATGTGGGAATGGCAGTGCATGATGTGGGAGGTGGCCCCAGAGTTCTCCAGCCCGGCATGGTGTTCGCCAATGAACCTTTTGCTGTTTTCCCTGAGGAAAACCTCGGAGTCCGGGTGGAGGACACGATCCTGATCACAGAAAACGGGTGTGAGAATTTGACAGCGGGTATCCCCCGTGAAATTGCAGAGATCGAAGCTCTGATGAAAAAACCCGGAATTATCCAGGTCCTGAAGAAGGCTGGGCTCTATTAAATATGTATTTTTTCCTCATAAAGAAAGTTCGGAAGAGACTATTCATCCCTAGATCTTCATGCCATTGAGACACATTTAGGTTGAAAATCAGGAAATTCTTGGGAATATCATTTAGGACGGCAGATGTAGATGTTATCATCGGGAAGAAAAGTCTCAACCCGGATGAGTTTATAACCCGCCTCATCCAGCTGGGCCAACATCTCTTCCATGGACGTTGAATGGCCGGGCCCAAAGTTCGATTTTTCCGGATCTGCATCCACAATAGCGAGGATCCCAGTGGACTTGAGGCTTGGAATAATGTTCCTCACGAGTGCCACCGGCATGTCCAGGTAGTGGTAGACATTGATCATAAATGCCAGATCCAGAGTATTTTTGGGGAGAAGTGGATCCTCAACCTCACCGAGAATCGTCACCACATTACGGAGGTTGTCTTTTTCACACCGGCGCTCTAAATGGTCAAGGGCTTGCCGATCTATATCGTTAGCATAGATCTTGCCCTCCTCGCCCACACGGTCAGCTAACCAGACCGTCAAACGGCCCGTGCCTGCGCCGATCTCCCCTATGATCATTCCCGGCCTTACACCGATCGCATCCATGATCTCTTTCGGGGGCTGCAATTTGTTGAGACGCTTCTCCCACTCCTCGACAGTGATCTTTTTTTGCTGAGAAAAAAGACCAGCGGCCGAGAAAAGACAGAGAATCAGAATAATCCACAGCTTTAACGCACGTTTGTGTTTCATGCTAATCTCCAGAGTTCGGCACAAACCCATGCATGAGGCTATACGATACAACTTTTCTCATGCCCATGGATCACCTCCGATACTATTTCTTACTGTTTAATAATTTTATTATAATCAGAAACTTTTCTATGTCTACTTACGTCTTACTTTATATAAGATAAGGTGTACTAATTTTTTAATGCTCCAGGTAAAAGAAGGAGGGATTACAATGTTGCGATCCAAAGTTCCAGTCATCACCCTACTTATCCTCTGTACTACAGCCGCTTTTTCTTTTGAAAAAGTGAAAGATCTACGCTTAAGCACAGAGGGAATCCATACGCTCAAGATCGACAGCGGATCAGGATTTTTAAAAGTGACAGGAAACGAATCGTTAAGAGCCATTGAAGTAAAGGCAGAGATCGATGTGAAAGGCAAAAGCGATAAAGATGCAGACGAGTATATTAGAAAAAACGTGGTCTTGACGCTCGAGAGGAAAGGTGACGGGGCCGTCTTGGTCAGCAAGTTCAAGAACAAGCTCTTCTCCGGCAGTAGAGCCATCAATCTCACAGTGAATATCCCCAAAAACATCCACCTCGTTGTGGATGATGGATCAGGAGAATTGTCCATCCAAGACATCACAGGAGATATCTATGTCGATGACGGTTCCGGCGAGATCGAGATCGAAAATATCCAAGGCAACATCAAGATCGACGATGGGTCGGGATCGGTCAGTGTCAATGATGTTGAAGGCGATGTCTCCATAGATGATGGATCGGGCACGATCGATGTGAGCGGTGTCAGTGGCACTGTCGTAGTGGATGACGGTTCCGGCTCGATCAACATCGAGGGTGTGGGTGGCGATGTCCACATCAAGGATGACGGAAGCGGCAGCCTGAGCATCCGGGATGTCAAAGGAAAAGTCATCAAGTAACGGTTTTCTCCACCACACAATTGGAATACTCAATAAC
>JBATYS010000279.1:0-4045 GCA_049674205.1 Candidatus Aminicenantaceae bacterium | reverse complement strand
TGCCGGAGCTGCTCCTGGAGCTGTTCTTTATCCTCTTCGATCTGCGTTCGTTCGATGATGAGCACAATTTCCCTGGCTACCGTATCTATCAGGCTCCTTTCCTCTTTGAGAAAAGGCCCCTCATCGAGCTCAGGCTTTTCTTCTCTGTATGTGACTTCGATAATCCCTTTCTGCAAGCCCCCCACAATTATTTTGGCTGTTTGTTTGTGAACGCCGTCCTTGTAATGAGGAGTCGCATAAGATTGATCATCCAGGATAATCCTGGCCGAAGCAATCTCCGGATACAGCCAGGCTGGGGGGAGAAGCATTACGATTTTTTGGAGAATATCTCTAAGCGAAAGACTTCCTTGCTCAACTATCTTGGCGATACCGTATAGACACGTCAGTTCCTTGACCCTTTCTCTCAGCTCTACTTGAGTCCTCCTGTAACCGAGAGCCACTCTCAATGTCTGAACAACTCCTTCGAAAATTTCCACGTCCTTTTTTGTGAAGAAGTCCCGTGATTTACTGTTCAGTTCCAGAAGGCCTATGTTCTCTTTCTCAACACGGATAGGAACCAAAACCACAGATCTGTAATTTGTATCGGCAGCCGACTTCCCTTTGTCCATCTCCGCATCACCCGTCCAGAAGCTGCCGCTAGGAGTGATACGCGATAGAGATGGATCGTACTGGCCGAGAAACACTTCTCTGCTCAACCGTTCCAGCCAGGTGTTCTTTCCCAATTTTGGAATGATTCCTTGCTCTTTGTCTGCAACTCCCGGCATGATTTCAAAGCTGAAGGGATGTTCCTGGGAACACAGGAGTTCGCTCCGGTAGAATTTCCCCCTCTCCTTAAGCCACATCACCACGCTGTCGCTTCCCGACGACTGCATCAGAACTTTGGAGACTTCCTTCAAAAAGTCGTATCTCAATAGGCCGGAGAGGGCAAGACACATGATTTGGTTTGACAGGTCAAGGATGGATTCAAAATCACTCTTTAAAGGGGATTGAGAGTTAATGGAGTTCGCTGGCATCCTAAAATGAACATAGCACACTTTGAAGAATGAGGTCAATTGCCGGGTATTCTACTAAAACTGCCGCCGTTTTTTTACTAGCCTGGGTTCATGAGTTCCATTTGGTCATTTTTCTTCTTGACAATGAAGCCCCATATACGTAAATTGTTAAGTAAACACTTAACATTATTGGAAAGAAAAGATGTATAAGTTGATGTTCGGTCACACTTTAAGGATGTTGCGGACAACGGCCGGTATAAGCCTTCGGACTTTGGCAAAAACGATAGATGTATCACCTGCATACCTTTCTCAAGTTGAACTGGGGAAACTACCACCACCTACACATAATCGCATTACAAAAATTGCCGAAACTATTGGCATCCCAGTATCATTGTTAATTGAAATGAGTCACCGTCCAAATCCTGACGTAATTATGTTGCTGCGGGGTCATCAGGAATTGAACAATCTTATTAAATGGATCAATGACATAGGACTGGAAACAAAAGATATTCTTGAAATTATCGGCCTCATGCGGAAACTTGGCGGGGGTGGATTTCGTAAACTTATACTGTACGGTAGAGACCATTCATTAGATTTTATACAAGCTGGAAGAGAAAATTTCTACTCAAAAGTTCCCCCCTATCCAAAAAATCAAATGGATTTTTCAGATTTGGCAAATCCACGACTGGTGTTCAAAAAACTAGAGTTTACTGAAAAGAGTGCCCTTTTGCGATATTTGATACATAAAATTAATATTATATATCGTTCATTTGATTTAAGTAGAGTACATGAGAAGTTGATATCGAATGAAGCTGAAGATTCCTCGGGATTAGGGAATGGAGTAGCAATCCCTCATTTATTTTTAGATGAACTTAACCAGACAATTATAGCGATCGCCAGAATCCCAAAGGGTATCGATTTTGGTGCTTTCGATAATAGACCTGTTCACCTTATCTGTTTGATTCTCAGTAATCCAGATTCGTACCAATCCCATTTGAATCTATTGGCATATCTCGCCCGGAAGTTTCAACTCCCCAATTTCATGAATGAAGTATTGAGGGCAGAATCTAAAAAAAGTATTTTATCAATGCTATTCAATGGGGATGATACAAGCATGCATTAAAAATTATATAAATTATTTAACCAAGCACCACTAACATTTGGTTGGAGTGAATAAAAATCCATGAATCAATCATGAGGGTAGTATTTACCCAAGATTCATAGCATTAGAATCTATTTGGAGGGTCAAGAGATGAATAAATTAGAAACAGTCAAATCTTCGAATGAATCATCTAAGAAGGAGATGATAAAAAAAAGTGGCGACCTCCTTGAATACTGTAATGTTTGTTTCATTGCTTTTGGTAGTCAGGAAAAAAGGACTTACAGAGCCAAAAAACCGATCCATCTAGATTGCGTAAAAACCGTATCATAAAAATGAATATATGTTATGTTAAGATTAAGAAGAAGCCATAGATGTGAGTTGGAAACTCTAATTCTATAAGAATTTAAATAACTTGTGCTTTCTCCTTTGTTGACTGAACAAAGAAAAAAACGATAGAAGATATGAATAAAACAGAGCTTTCTTGCTTGAATAAAATTGAATGAATAGAGGAAATATTTACTCTTTAGAAATCAATTAAATCTGTTTTTCGGATTGGATTTTTTTGATAAAATTGTTTAGGAGATTTCATCCCTCTCACACAAAAAGGGGAAATGGATTATTGAAAGGGGAATAATATGAAAGGATTAATGCGTTATTGCATAAATTGGGGAGATTCAGGTTGCAAGAATAAAGTTAGTCAATTAGCTCGTTGGTCAGAAGTAGGTGAGGATAAAGAAATTTTACTACATGGAGATGGCTGGATTGAATATGATGGAATTTGCAGAAACTGTAATTTACGACGCTTTGAACTTGTTGAGAATAGGTGTATCTTGTGCGAAAGTGAAAATATGCAATTTTTAGGCTCTGGAAGGAATGGAAAAAACCTAAGCTCGGAAGATGTATTCTCTTACGTATGCAATAATTGCGACTCAAAATTAGAATCAAGTTTAAAATTTTAAAGGGATTTATATCAGAGGAGATTCACATTCCTACTCACTGTGAAGTGAATTGGATTTTGAGTCCAGTGCGCTTTTCTCTCTTTAATTAAAAACCAGCCTGTATTTGGGCTAAGATGACACCTCTGGAGGCAACATCGAACTCACCTCTGCGATATTCATAATTGATCTGAAGCTTTGTTTTCCTTGTAAAAAAATAGTTGATGCCCAGGGTGGTAACGACGATTTGATCCCCTTCAACGGCCCTGTCTCTGTCAAAGAAATCGTGCTTCACAAGGGCCTCAAGTTTATTTTGAATCAAGTAGTACCTAGCCTGGATATACCAACCAGACCTATCAACCTGATCATCTCTTGCGAAAATATATTCCCCTTTTAAGGAGAACCGTTCTTTAATGAAAAGTATATCGAATCCAGTTCTGTCCCTTTTTATTACAGGCACGCTGAGCTCAGGATTAAATCTACCGTTATAATGTGAAAAACCAATGGAAAGAGAATTGAAAGGAGTAAATACTAATCTTCCAGCTATGTCTAATTGATCGTTGGTGTCTACTTTATTTATCCCTGATCCGTTAAAAACTCCCAAAGTGTACACTAAACATGAAAATTCCCCATTAACAGTAGCTCCGATGTCTCTACCTTTAGCGCCGATGTCCCGCCCAGGACAGAGTATTTTTACTGTATTTGAGCGGTTTATTGTATCTAATTCTGAACCTGAAATGAGATTCTCTATACTAAATGGTATTTTAAATTGGCCAAACGATAATTTGGCATAAGGCGAAAGATGAATACCAATCTTGGAATCCAGTAAAACTGGCGATTGCGCTGCATCAATCTGAAACTTATAATCGATATTCTTAAGAATATCTCCTTTTAATAAAACTCTGGCTTGTCTTATTCTGAATCCCTCTCTCCCCTCTTCCCAATGAGTATATCCCGCCGGGTATACACACCCAATTTTAAGGATTGATCTGACGGGATTTTTAACTCCTCATCGC
>JBATYS010000278.1:0-1776 GCA_049674205.1 Candidatus Aminicenantaceae bacterium | reverse complement strand
CCCTGAAGCAGTTCGATCTTCACCTCAGATACGGCTTGGACACCCAAATCACCCGCGGGAACTGCCTTGTCGTTTCCAGGCTGAGTTTTGGAAATGATATTCAGCATGCCGGGATTGTTGCCAGGATTGCCGTTCCCATCCAGGGGTTGTCCGGTTGCTCCCGGAGTCCTTTCCCTCGTGGGTTGTGAGAGCTCTCCGATCACCTTCCGAACTCCGGCGAGCTCGTCTGATGAATCTTCCACTGCACCGCCACCGGCTCTCAAACTGTGGCTTCGGGTACGCATGGCTTCTCTTTCTCGATACACTTTGAGCCTGAGAAAGGTTCTGTTATTGCCGCCATCCGAAAGAAGCTGATTGAAGTGGCTCTGAGTAGCACTCTTTACAGCACTCGACCCTCCTCCAGTGCTCCATTTGATCTGGACGCTCTGTCCTTTGTGCCAGACGTCATTGGCTTTCGGGCTGCTCACAGAAATCGTATGCTTGGAGAGAGTGGCATCGACACGTGCTGTTTGTCCTGAAGTCACAGAGACAGCTTCTTGGTAATCAACATATCCTTCTTTGGTGACTTCAACTTCATGGGATCCTGGAGCAATTCCCGTGAGAGTTGCATTTGTAACCTGACCTGTATCGGATCCATCAAGGAAGATCTGGGCCCCCGAGGGTGAGGAATTCACCTGGATGCTTCCGGCCGAGACTTCCTCTTCGCTGCTCTCTGAACCCCCCAACAGCAGATAGGCCAGGGCGCCACCTATAACAGCGACGCCAGCGATGAGCAACCACGGAATCTTTTTCTTCTCTTCGATTCTGCCTTCTTGAGCTACCTGCTGCTTTACAACGGGCTCCTTTGGCTCGTCTTTTGTTGCGGTCTTTTCTTCCTTAGTGGCAGGTTGTTCTTCTTTTTTTGCGACATCCTCTTTTTTTGTGGCCGTAACGCCTGGAACATCTTTGAGCTTATCGGGAAGATCCCCAGTTTTTTTCTCCACTGTTGCCGGTTTGGGCTCTTCTTTTTTTGGCTCTGGCTTTTTGGCCGCCTCTGTCTTTGGAGGAGCCTTCTTCTCTTCCTGTTTGACGACTTCCGTCGGGGCAGGCTTGACAGGTTCTGTCGCAGGTCTTAGGGCCTCGATCTTTGCTTGATAGAACAGGATCACAAAATCTGCAGAATATTTCTGCTCATCGATCTTCTTGTCCGGCTGCATCTTCAGAAGCTTGAGGAGATAGTCCTGAGCCTTATCCTTTTGGTTGTTGGCCGTGTGTGCCAAGGCAAGGCCCATGTACACATCCGACTTCTCTGAGTCTTTCTCGGCCTGCATATAGGCCTCGAGATACCGGATGATCGCTTTTTCGTACTCCTTGTTTTTGTAGAAGGCTTCTCCCTCGCCGAGGAGTTTGGCGAACGATTCTGCTTCCTGAAAGCCTCGCAAGGAAGAAGCCTCGGAGGTAAGGAGGAAAATGAACAGACAAAGTGTAAAAATGGTCAATAATTTTGAGTTAAAGATTCCTAAACGCATGGTTTTTGTCCTTATTTGGTTTCCGATATATATAATTGTCGTCGTAACAGACATAACACATTTCCAGCTTTTCAAAAATATGATGCCAGATTCAGAAACGTCGCACAATCACCTTTAGAGAGGGATTAGGAGGTGATATTTTTTCACTCCCAGGGGTGATTCCGGCGAATTTTCAGAGCGAAAAGGCCAACTAATCCAGTTTAAAGGCCTTTGCAAAGATTGCCAGGCAGGCATCCACCACAGCGGCGTCGAATCTCGTGCCTTTCCC
>JBATYS010000277.1:0-2168 GCA_049674205.1 Candidatus Aminicenantaceae bacterium | reverse complement strand
TTATCGGTCAACTCTGTCTCCCCTAGTTCAACTTTTGGAACGAGCCCGGCGAGATAGACCACAAAATTGTTCCCCATCTCGCACTCTTTCTGGATCAGCTCGCCCTCAGGAGGGCTTGTCTTATTCCTGAGCCATCCTCCGATCTCTACTGGCCCCAGAGTGGGGTGCTCATAGGGATGCCAATCCACAAAAAACTTGCCGTCCATCTCCTCATCATTCCATTTAAATCGCTCTTCTGAGGTGACTCTACCATCCTTATCGTAGTCCGGCGCATTCCAGTGTTCATCTCCCAGGGAAAAGATCCCGAACAGATTGTAGGTTGTCTCGAGCGAACTGCCCCAGGCAAAGTAACCGTTTTCACACCCACAATCCTCGGATTCCACTCCGAATTCAAGACCGGGCTCAGAAAATCGACTTTCGGGATCCATGCCCTCTGGAACATTCTTTAATTTTCCCTCTTTATCCCTGTACACCTGAGTGGACTTCTTATTGGGTGTGTCTGGTGGATAATTCCAATCATAGACCGATGTGGCCAAATCCCAGCCAGAGTGTTCAAGACATCTTGCGCTGGCAACCTTATACAATTCAAGATCTCCTTTGTACTTAAAATCCTTATCAGGGGCAGTTGTTGGAGGCGTCAAAATCACTCGGCCACAGCAGTGATGCTGGACATAGATGGCGATGTTCGGATGGTTGGCGATAAAATCTACTTCTGCACGAGTAATACTCTCTTCCATGGGGTACTTTCCTCCCCCCCTTTGGACAATTTGTGGTCTCCAGTTTCCAGGATAATTCCTGTTAGAGAGGAATCTCGTACTGAAGCTATCCTCGTTGATCTTGCCGTCACCATCATTATCGATCCCCTCGGAGTAGATTTTATAATAGATTCCTCCGATCTCATCCTTGGCTTTCCGGACCATATTACGTGGGTCTTTTTCGGAGATCTTCATCTCTCCCTTGGGGTCCTTTTGTCTCATCTGGACTAAACATCCGTCCCCATCCACATCCTCAGGAGGATCCTCGTCGAAGAGAAAATCCCCATCTGAATCCACTGGATTGGGGTCCTCTCCTGCAGGTTTTCCTGTTAAGTACGCCTCAGCTCCATCCACATCCAGGCGCGGTACGACATACCAGACGACACCATCCACGATTTTTGTTATCTCAGCATCTTTGCCATAGTTCGCGAGCAGGTGCCAAATTGTATAATTGCATGACATGGAGGCGATGACTTCACTCGAATGGATCTGATTCAAGAAAAAGCCAGGCTTATCTTCAGGGTCTCCTGTCTCGGGATTGTTTATGACAAACATCCAAACATCTCTGCCCATTTGAGATTTACACATGGAGTTGAGCTCTGTTAGATGAGGGTAAGCCAAGTGCATGTCCTGTAAATAGTTCGTCAGCTCATCATACGTGAAATAGTGATAAAAATCGTACTTCCCCAGAGCGACGACTTTTTTGGTCTTTCCGGGCCCGCTGAATGCTGGAGCAGAAGCCAATAGGACCACAAACAACAAAAAAACTGTGATTTTACGCATACTCCTCTCCTTTCCCCTAAAAGTTATTCGTTGCGTTTGATGACGACAAGTGTGATGTCGTCGTATTGTGGAGCGTTGTGTGTGTGTTGAGCGATGGCCTCAAGGATCGCGGACTGAATCTCCCGCACTGAATTTTTCAGATTTGCCTGGATGATGTCCACAAGACGCTCCACCCCGAAAAGGTCATCGGTTACCATCTCCGAGGAGGGATCAGCGGCCTCTGTGATCCCGTCAGTATAAAGGACGATCACCTCACCCGGTCGAATAGCCACTGTCTGCTGGTTATAGTGGACATCCGGCTGAAATCCCAGAATAAGCCCTCCCTCTCCCAAACGTTCGATCCGCCCATCCGAACGAAAGAGCAGCGGTTGGTTGTGACCGGCGTTTGTCGAGGTGAAGATGGATCTTTTTTTGTCCAGGATGCCATAAAAAAAGGTGACGAACATGTGAGTGTCCGTGGAACGGTAGAGCAGGTTATTGATCCTGTAGGCTACTTCTGCGATTTTTCCGGGCTGGAAAATTTGAGCGTGCAGAGATGCCTGAAGATTGGCCATAAGCAAAGCTGCGGGAATTCCTTTTCCCGACACATCGGCAATGGCGATACCCAACTGTCCATCCCCGATATCCAGG
>JBATYS010000276.1:0-3294 GCA_049674205.1 Candidatus Aminicenantaceae bacterium | reverse complement strand
CTGCTCTACGTTTTGGGAAAAAATTACACATTGCAGGTCTATATCCAGATCTTCTTTGACCTGTTGTCGATCACAGCGCTTGTCTATTTTTCCGGGGGATTGAAAGGGTCTTTCTATTTCCTCTATGTCTTTGAGATCATTGCCGCCAGCATCGTCCTCTCGAGCAGCGCTTCTTATATCACTGCCATCCTCTCAGGCGTTTTGTTCGCTGCCCTGATAGATGGGATGTACTTGGGAATTATTCCTTACTATTCGTCTGATTCATCAGCACCGATCTCGATGGATGCTCTCATCACAAACGTTTTAACCTCTTGGGGGGTGTTTTTTCTGGTCGCTCTTCTCATGAGTTACCTCACAGGAAAGTTGAGAAAGACGAGAGAAGAGTTGGACCGGGCGAAGAAAGAGCTCGAAGTCAAAAAAGGCCTCGCGCTTGCTGGAGAGATCTCTGCACATCTTGCGCACGAGATCAGAAACCCCCTGGCCGCAATTTCAGGCGCCATTCAGGTGTTGAGGAAGGAAATGGCCTTATCCGGAGACCAGAAGGATTTGATGAACATCGTGGTCAACGAGTCGGACCGGATATCTAGATCCATCGAACAGTTTCTCAATCTGGCTTCCCCAGGGAAACAGACGTTCGTAGTCGTAGATCTTTCCCAGGTTTTAAAGGAAACCATCATGCTTCTCCAGAGGAGCGGGGAGTTGAACGGGACTTACCATGTTGAGGGTAATTATAGTACTGCTGGCATCTATTGTTATGGAAATAGCAATCAGTTCAAACAGATATTCTGGAATCTGATTAAGAATGCCCTCAAAGCAATGCCGGAGGGAGGCACGCTAACCATCGATCTAAACCAGCGGAAGAAGAACGAGATCGAACTTAAGGTCATAGACAGCGGCCAAGGGATGGCAAAAGAAGATAAGGAACGGCTTTTCGAGCCGTTCTATTCCGGTTTTAAAACAGGGAAGGGAATCGGCATGGCGGTTGTTCGAAGGATCGTCGATGATTATAACGGAAAGATCCAAGTCTCCTCAGAGCTCGATAAGGGAACGGAGATCGTCATCCTTCTACCCCAAGGGAATCTCAATAAAAAAGATATCGTCAAAATGGAAAAAGAGAAGTTAAATGGTTAAAATACTCATAATAGACGATGAAAAGAGCATCCTCGATCTTTTGAGCGTTGTCTTCAAAAAAGAGGGGTACATAGTAGAGACTTCACTGTCTGCAAAGACTGCACTCGAACTGATAGATAAAGAAGAGTTCGATCTCATTTTGACAGATATAAAGCTTCCTCAAATGAGCGGAATGAAAATTCTCAAGTATGCCAAGGAGAAATATCCGGCGATGCCTGTAGTAATGATTACGGCATACGGAACGATCAAACAGGCTATCGAGGCTCTGAAGATGGGAGCGATGGACTATATTGTTAAGCCTTTCAACATGGAAGAGTTAAAAATAATCGTTGCCCAAGGATTGGAGAACAGGAGGATCCAGCAGGAAAATGTGCTCTTGAAAAAGGACCTCGAAGAAAAGTACGGGATGAACAACATGGTAGGGAAAAGCAAGAAGATGTTGGAGATCTATAACTTGATCGAAAAGATCGCCGTGACGGATTCGACGGTGCTGATTTCAGGAGAAAGTGGAACAGGGAAAGAGATCGCAGCCAGGGCGATTCATTTTCACAGTCGCAGGAGGGAAAGGCCCTTTGTCTCCATCAACTGTGGGGCGTTACCGGAGAATCTGCTGGAAAGCGAACTTTTTGGCCACGTCAAAGGATCTTTTACGGGTGCTATCGTCAATAAAAAGGGAATGTTCGAGACCGCTGAGAAGGGGACTCTTTTTTTGGATGAAGTTGGAGAAATGTCGCCGTGGACACAGGTGAAGCTGTTGAGGACTCTCCAGGATAGAAAGGTCAGGCGTGTCGGAGGAACAGAAGAGTTCCCGATCGATGTGCGTATTATCGGGGCAACCAATCAGGATTTAAAGAAGAGGATCGAAGAGGGAAAGTTCAGAGAGGATCTTTTCTACCGGTTGAATGTGATCTCTCTAGAACTCCCTCCGCTGCGGAATAGAAAAGAGGACATCCCCCTTCTCGTCAGCCATTTTCTCAGCAAGTATTGTGACAAAATGGGAAGGGATATGAAGAGGATGGCTCCGCGAGTCATGAAGGTGTTCGAATCCTATTCCTGGCCGGGGAATGTCAGGGAACTAGAGAATGCCATCGAAAGGATTATCGCCATCGAGGAACGGGAGACCATCACCGAGTCCAGTCTTCCAGAAGAGCTAATCAGTCCTCAAAGGGAACAAGATCGAAGTTATGAGGTCAAGCCCGGCTTCGACCTCAATGTGACCCTTGATGATATCTCCCGAAATTTTGTCCAGCAAGCTCTCCGAAGAACGAACGGAAATCTCAAAGAAACAGCAACTCTTCTCGGAATTAATTATCGATCTCTCCGCTATCTCATCGAGAAATTAGGCTTAAGATCAGCAAAAGAGGCAGAGCGTCAGCTTTCCTGAAGAAAGAGTGCAGTGCCAAAAATTGTCACTCGGGGTTGAAATAATAACAATTATCGGCAATTTGTAGAGAAAAAATATCGGAAAAAATATTTTAAATTATTTAATATCAACTATTTAGAAAATAAAAGGGGTTGGCACATAAATTGCAATTGGAAGTGTGTTATTAAAAATTTAAAACTGGTGATAAGGAAAACACCAGGGTAACCAAGGAGGTTTCAATGTTTAAGAGTAAGAAAGGTTTCACGCTGATTGAGTTGTTGATCGTTGTCGCGATTATCGGTATTCTTGCTGCACTTCTCATTCCTAATGCGATCACTGCCATGCAGAAGGCCAAACAGAAAGCAACCATGAAAGACATCATGACGATCGCAACAGCACTCGTCGACCACGTCACTGACAACGGAGTTTGCCCTGCCCAGGCCGGAACGTATTCATCGGGCGATACATTCTATCTCTCTCTATCTCCGTTTTATGTAAAAGTTCTTCCGACAAGAGACAAATGGGCAGGTCTATATTACATTTACACCGGTGACGCATCTTTAGGACTGTACGGTACGGATGATCCTGATCCCGGCGATGATTCATTCATCGTTGCTTCTCATGGTAGGAACCTAGCGCCAGGACCGTTGTATACGTATACGCCCAGCGATCCCGAGGGCAGTCTTTACACAGTGACCACAATGGCATCTTTTGATGAGGATTTGATCGTGTGGGATGGAAACTGGATTGTTGCACCGAAGACCTACTCAACAACCTAACAGCTGAATTAAATTCTGAGT
>JBATYS010000275.1:0-12854 GCA_049674205.1 Candidatus Aminicenantaceae bacterium | reverse complement strand
TAAATGTATAAGTGTTCTCTAGAATAATTTAGATCTAAGAGGAGGGAATAAAATGGCAAGAGATTACCAGGGTCGCATATTTGCAGGGCTTCTCATTATTGTGATAGGCGCTCTATTCCTGTTGGGGAATCTTGGAAAGGTCGATGTAGGCGATCTGATATCGGATTATTGGCCTTTGATCCTCATCGCCATCGGTTTGTGGCATCTTCTGGCCCATAATTTTCGTCAAGTGGGGACAGGACTTATCCTCATCATCATCGGTGGCGTGTTTATGCTTATCAACTGGGGTATTCTCGGGATCAGCTTTTGGCAACTCTTCTGGCCAGTCCTGATTATAGCTGTAGGATTATGGATCCTTTTGAAACCGCGCTTCAAAGGTTATGCAGGAAAGGTTCCTGAGATCAAGGAGGATGATCTGGATGCTTTTGTCATTTTTGCAGGGATCAATCGACGATTGGAGTCGAAGGATTTCCATGGGGGTAAGGCCACGGCTCTTTTTGGGGGGATCGAACTCGATTTCTACCACGCTAAATTAGCCGGGAATCAAGCCACTGTTGATTTGACAGCCATGTTTGGGGGTATAGAAGTCCGAGTCCCCCGGAACTGGAAAGTCGTTGTGGACAGCCATGCCATACTGGGCGGAGTTGAGGACAAGCATAGAGCTGAGTCTCCGGATCAGATTGAAGAGACTCTTTTTATCAAAGCAACGGCTATTCTTGGTGGTATCGAAATCAAAAACTGAGCCACCTTTTTATTACACTCGGGGTGTATTTCATCTATTCGAACCGTTCTGCCTTTAGAAAGACAGGATAGGGTAATAAAAATCGTGATCCATTTTTTTCCATGCATGTTGCGCTTTTACTGCATTGCGAATCATGAATTCCTTGAATTCAAGCAGAGAGAGTGGAATAATAGTAAAATGATATGAATAGTCAAAATTAGGAGAGTTTCGTGAATAAAAAAGATGTTTCGATCGTTCTCTGTGGAGCAGCGGGACAGGGAGTCCAGACTGTCGAAAACATACTTGTCCGTCTTCTGCGGCGTGCGGGTTTTCATGTATTTGCTACAAAGGAGTACATGTCCAGGATCCGTGGGGGAAGTAACTCCACAGAGATCCGGATATCTTCGGAAAGAGTTTCCGCGCCTGTGGATCGTATAGATCTCCTCCTTCCTTTCCACCCAGATGCCCTCAACCATTTAAAGACTCGGATTTCACCGGAGACAACCGTCATCGGCGATAGGAAAAACATCTGCCTGGATTGTCCAGCTGAGGTGACCGAGTTTATCGATATCCCCTTTGCTGAGATTGCTGAAGAGATCGGGGGGAAGTTATTCATTAATATCATCGCAGCCGGGGTGATTCTTGGGATGCTGGATATAGATATGGGGATGGTTTCTGATTTTATTTCGAGCTTTTTCGCAAAAAAAGACGAGGGGATTGTCAGAAAGAATATTGAAGCCGTAAAACTTGGCTGTCAAAGGGGAAAGGAACTCCTCGAATCTGGAAAGGCCCGGTTTGCGCTCAAAAATCCCTCAGCCAAAAATGAGCTGCTCCTTAACGGAGCCGAAACTGTAGGAATGGGGGCGCTTGCGGGGGGCTGTGACTTTCTTAGCTCCTATCCCATGTCTCCTTCCACTGGAGTCATGACTTTCCTCTCTCAACAAATGGAAAATTTTAGTGTAGTTGTCGAACAGGCTGAGGATGAGATTGCAGCCATAAACATGGCGCTAGGAGGCTCATATGCTGGTGCGAGGACTATGGTAACGACTTCCGGAGGAGGGTTTGCCCTGATGACCGAAGGCGTGAGCCTGTCCGGTATGATCGAAACTCCGGTGGTCGTCCATATCGCCCAAAGGCCGGGACCGGCAACAGGCCTTCCCACACGGACAGAGCAGGCCGATCTCGAGCTGGTCCTGTATGCCGGGCACGGAGAATTCCCGAGGATCATCTTTGCTCCTGGAACTCTCCAAGATGCATTTTTCCTGACACAAAATGCTTTTAACCTTGCCGATAAATATCAAATTCCGGTATTCATTCTGACGGATCAATATTTTATGGACAGTTTTACCAACATTCCTCCCTTTGATCTTGATGGGATAGAGAGCAAAAGGCACATCGTAAAGACCAAGAAGGACTACAAAAGATACGTGCTCACAGAAGACGGGATCTCGCCTCGCGGAATTCCTGGATTTGGAGATGGCCTAGTGGGCGTCGACAGTGACGAACATGATGAAGAATCTCACATCACCGAAGACCTTGAATTGCGCACACGAATGGTGGACAAAAGATTAAAGAAAATGGATCTGATTCTCTCAGAGATTGTTCCGCCAGAATTTCTCGGCAGCGAGGATTATGAGATCCTTCTTGTCGGCTGGGGTTCGACATATCATGTACTCAAAGAGGCTTTGGCGGAGTTCAACAATAAGGACATAGCGCTTCTTCACTTTAAACAGGTCTATCCCCTTCATCCTGGAACAAAAGATTTCATTGAGAAAGCCAAAAGAACGATTTTTGTCGAAAACAACGCGACCTCACAATTCGGGAGGATCATCAAGCTAAACACAGGTTATACAACGGGAGAGAGCCTTTTGAAGTACAATGGTCTTCCCTTTACTGTCGAAGATATTGTTGAGGGTCTCAAGAAAAAACTGAGTTAGGAGATTTTTCCATGGATACAAAAATATATGATATGGGTGATATCGATATCGCTTGGTGTCCGGGATGCGGGAACTTCAATATCCTTCGTTCTCTGAAGCTTGCTTTGGCTGAGCTTGTGATTCCACCAGAGAAACTTGTCGTTGTTAGCGGGATCGGCCAGGCTGCCAAGATCCCTCATTACTTCAGAACCCACTTCTTTAATGGTCTTCATGGTAGAGCTCTCCCGCCTGCAACAGCCATCAAGGTTGTGAATCCCGAGTTGACTGTCATTGCAGAGAGCGGCGATGGAGATATGTACGGTGAAGGAGGTAACCATTTTCTTCATACTATCCGCAGAAATCCAAACATCACCAATATCGTGCACAACAACATGGTTTATGGCTTGACCAAAGGGCAAGCATCGCCCACCAGCCAGCTGGGTTTTCGCACTCCTATTCAAGTCAAAGGTGTCTTCCTCGAGCCGTTCAATCCGCTATCTTTGGCCATTTCGTTGGGAGCCCCGTTTGTCGCCAGGGCGTTTGCCGGGGATGTAGAGAGAACGAAAGATATACTTAAAATGGCAATTTCGCACAAAGGATATGCCCTGGTTGACATTTTGCAGCCTTGTGTGTCTTTCAACAAAGTGAACACTTCCCAGTGGTTTAAGGAAAATACTTATTATCTTGAGGTTTCCCATAATCCAGAAAACAGGGATGAGTCCCTTAAAATCTCACTGCAACAAGATCGACTTCCCTTGGGTGTTATCTATAGATGTGTGGGAAAAAGAACATTTGAAGAAAATATAGGGGTCTACGATCGAGACCAAACTCCTCTTTCGCTGAGGAAGCTGGATAGAAAAAACAGTCTGAAGACACTTATCCAAGCTAGATCATGAATCCTAAAAATAAAAGATATTAAAAGTATCCACAGTTTTTATGAATAATTCATAATTATCTATACAAGGAGAAGAAGAATGGCAAAAAAAGTAGACGTGGGAAATCAGGCTCCCGATTTTACTCTGAAGGATCAGCATAACCAGGAGTTCACACTGAGCGAGCTCAAGGGTAAAAAGGTGCTTCTTTCCTTCCATCCCCTGGCCTGGACGGGGATCTGTGCTAAGCAAATGAAGTCCCTGGAAGATTATAAAGCCGTGTTTGATAACGCAAACACAGTGGCTGTGGGTGTGAGTGTGGACACAGTCCCCTCGAAACATGCATGGGCCAAAGAACTTGGGATCAAGGAAACGCGTCTCCTCTCTGACTTTTGGCCCCATGGCGAGGTCGCTAAAAAATATGGCATATTTTTAGAGGAGAAAGGAGTATCTGGACGCGTGAATATCATTCTTGATGAGGATCAGAAAGTCGTGTTCTTTAAGGTCTATGAGATCTCTCAGCTTCCCGACATCGAAGAAATATATGATTTTTTAAGACAATAAGGTGAAAAACATGGATGTTTCCCAAGCCATCCAAGAAAGGAGAGCGTACAGGTCTCTAGATCCTGTGGAGATCACGGAGGATCTCATAAAAGACTTGGCTGAGAATGTGCAGCTCGCTCCTTCGTGTTTCAACAATCAACCCTGGCGCTTTGTCTTTGTTTATGATCCGGGCTCACTCGAGGAGATGCAAGCCGCATTATCCTCTGGGAATGTATGGGCCCATGCGGCCTCAATGATCATCGCTGTCTTCAGTAAACAGGAAGACGATTGTATCATCCGAGACAGAGTGTATCACCAATTCGATGTGGGTATTGCTGTTGGATTTCTCGTACTCAGAGCGACTGAACTTGGGCTTGTCGCTCATCCTATAGCCGGTTTTAGCCCGAAGAAAACAAGAGAGATCCTCGGCATCCCGGAAGAATATAATGTGATCACATTGATCATAGTAGGAAAACATGCGGAAACCATAAGTCCAGTTCTTTCAGAAAAACAGAGCACTGCAGAAAAGACAAGACCCAAGAGAAAAAAAATCGATAGATTTGTTTTTCTGAACAGGTTTACAGGCCAATAGCCTTCCTTAGCTTATTGGTGAGAGGGAAGGCCCTTTTTAGAGCACGATCTCTTCGGGGATCTCCCTGAGATTGAAGTTTGAGGCCATGCTCCGGCAGTAGGCTCCGGCACACAGAAGAGCTAAAATATCCCCTTTTTCAGGAGCGGGCATCCATATTTCTTTTCGGAATACATCTCCTGTTTCGCACAGGTTACCCGGGACCGTTATCTTTTCCAAGCGTTTGGTTTCCACACGTGCACAGTTGACGATATGATGTTGAGCCTGCGTGTAGATGGCAGGACGGGGCACTGAGTTGAATGTTCCTCCGTCCACACAGGCAAAACGATTCCCATAGCTTTCTTTGATGTACTCCACCCTGAGAAGCAACACTCCGGCGTCTCCGACAAGGAATTTTCCTGGTTCTATTGCTATGGCTTTGGGCGTTAATCCAGATTGCTTGAGTTTTTTTCCGATATATTCGGCATATTCTTTGATGGGGAAGGGTTCTTGATCTTCCGAATACCGTGGTCCGAATCCTCCTCCGAAATCGAGGACCTCGAGTGCGAAGCCCTCTTGGCTCAGCTCGACCGCTTTTTGGATCATTTTATCGACCGCTGATCTTACGGCATCTAAATCATCTTTTGTCCATCCTGAACCCAGATGTTGATGCAGCCCAACAGGTTTAAACCCATACTCCGCAGCTTTCTGAAATATCCTGATAGTCTGGTTCTCTTCGATACCGAACTTTATGGGCGTTCCGTCGAGTGTCGTCTCTCCGGCTGTGACCGCTTTTGGGCTGAATCCTCTTCCAATGCCGGGATTCCACCTGATGAACACTTCGATCCTTTTGTTTTTGTGCTGTTTTTCCCTGCGTGCTCTCATCATCTCAAGCTGTTCTTCCGCATCGATGTTCAAGATGACTCCGTCCAAATTAAAAAGAGTTTGGATATCCCTATCGCTCACACTCGTTCCCGTAAAGAGGATTTTTTCGCCGGGAAAACCAACTCTGAGCGCATGAAGTACTTCACCAGGGGATACGGCATCGATCCAGACATCCTCCTCCAAGAGCGTTGCTAACAACTCGGTGTGGTAGTTTGCTTTCATGGCGTAGTAAACTCTTGTATCAACCGGCACAGCTTTCTTGAAGATGTTTTGTAGACGATGGAGGTTCGAACGGATTTGATGTTTGCTGTAAAGAAAAAGAGGCGTGCCGTATTCTTCTGCGATTTCACTCGCATCTCGCTGATCGATGAAGAGCTTGTTGCCCTTCACCTCTAAATACTCATTCTCCCACCACATCTTTTTCTTGTCTGCCATTGGGATTTTTTTGTTCATTTGTTTTTTAGTATTTGGATTCGTGCAAATTTTTAGTCATCCGTGAAAAGATCCAGTTGTCCTCTTTTAATATCATCAACGAGCTGTTTGAGAACAGGATATTCTCCGAGGAGCGTGTTCGGTACCTCCAGTTTGTCACCGGTTATTATGTTTTTGATCTGGAGGGCGTTGGCCATCGCCTGGCCTCGGTAGTGGTTATTTGTGATCACAAAGACTTTCCCGCTCTTCTTCCCCAAGTTCTTAATCCGGTCCACCCAATCTTCCAGCTCGCTTTTTGAATACAGATAATTATACCTCGCATCCCGGCCAGCGCCCTCTCTGAACCAATCTTTATAATTGCGGCCATGGAGTCTCACATAGGAAAACTCTGGATGCGTAGTGATTGCACTCGGCGCGATCGAATTGTTTATAAGAGGCTGATCGATGTTGACGAAACAGACTTTATGTTCTGTGAGAACTTCACAGAATCGTGTGTCTTCCCAGGAACTGTGCCTGACTTCCAGCGCTAATGGGAATCCAGAAAACAACTCGAAAAGTTTGATGAGATAGTTCATGTTTGAGATCGTATTGGCAAAAGACCATGGGAACTGAAGCAGTATCGCTGCCAATCTTCCAGTCGAAACAAGAGGCTCTATTCCCAATTTAAACTCGTCTACCTCTTTTTGTGAGAAGTCTTTTCTGTTGTGCGTGAAGACCTGATGGAGTTTGACTGCAAAAAGAAAATCCGGAAATCCTTCGACCCTTTTTGCCCACGAGAGGGATATCCGCATGATGGGAAGCCTGTAGAATGTGCTGTTGATCTCGACGATGTTGATGTATTGTCCTAAAAAATTAAGCGCATGGAAATCTCTGCCTTTTTGCGCCGGATAGACAATGCCCTCCCAGTCTTTGTAACTCCACCCTGCAGTCCCGATGTAGAATTTTGGCATGCAGACCTCATTTTAAAAGAATCATTTCAATTTTCCAACCCAAAATTCTGAAAATGCTACCCACAGAACATTTGCTCTTGAATTTTTGGGACTATCGTGTTTAAGATACACTAAAGACATTTCCAATGAAAAAGATATTCGTTTGTCTTCTGGTTGTTTTGTTTTTTCCCTTGTGCTGTCAGAAGGAAAGCACAAGTATTTATACGATCGGGATTTTTCAAGTCAATGATGCCCCCACGATGAATGTATCTCGCGATTCATTTGTCCAGGCACTCAAGGATCATGGACTCCGGGATGGTGAGAATGTCAGGCTGATCATGAAGAATGCTCTGGGAGACATCCCGGAAGTACAGAGACTCGCTCAAGAATTCGTCACAGAAAGAGTCGACATGATCGTGGCCTTTTCCACCCCTTGTTTCCAAGCGGCTATGCACGCGACTCGCGATATACCTATCATATTTTCTTCAGTGGCAAATCCTTATCTCGCCGGCGCACGTACATCTGATGAAAATCGTGTACCGAATGTAGCGGGCGTGTCTTCTAGAGGTCCTATCAAGGAAAGTCTGGCGTTTATAAGAGAGGTCATGCCCGATGTCGTTCGGATCGGGACTCTCTGGACTCCGTCTGAACTCAACTCTGGATACTACCTTGAACTTGCAAGAGAAAGTGCTAACGATCTAGGATTTGAGATCATCACTGTGCCCGTTACGAATTCGAGTGAGGTGCTTCTATCCACCCAGGTCTTGATCAATAAAAATATTGATGCTATCTACCAGATCTCCGATAATACGATCAACGCTGCTTTTGAAGCCGTAGGAGAGGTGGCGTCGGAAAATGGGCTGCCCCTCTTTGGTGGACAACCCTATTCCACGCGTCTTGGCGCATGTGCCGCATTGGGATGGGATTTTTCAGATATGGGATACAAGGCTGGACAGATAGCTATCCGCGTAAAAAATGGCGAGAATCCTGCAAACATCCCTTTTCTGTACATGAGCGAAGTCAAGCTTTACCTCAATCTTGAGGCAGCCCAAAAGCAGGGCATCCTGTTTTCGGAAGACATTCTCAAAAGAGCTGATGAGATCATCCCTGCTAGGGAGGAGTCTCTAGAACGACCATAACTCATGAACAAATTTTTAATGGTCAGTACTCTCCGCAACTTCTTGCTGGAAATGTGCCGAATCTGGCGGCCAGTGGAATTTTGTTTTTGAGTTTTAGAACCTGAGCGATAGAGGAAGAGGCGCAAAATGAAAATATGTGGATATCTCAAGGAAAGTCATATTTTCCTCGATTTGGAACCTGGAGATAAAAAAGATGTCCTAGAAGTTTTTATTTCTAGACTCAAGGAAAGAGGTGTCATCGGCGATGAACGGCTGATACTGAACAAACTGTTGGAGAGGGAAACCCTTTGTAGCACCGGTCTTGAGAAAGGTATCGCTGTCCCCCATACTCTGATTGATCATGTGGACGAGCCACTCCTCGCTCTGGCTTTAGTAAAAAAGGGAATGAAATATGAATCTGTAGACCAAATGCCCACATATGTCCTTCTCTTGATCCTAGGGAACACAAATAAACCCGGCATGCAGCTTAAGATCCTTGCCCATATTTGTCGACTTGTGAAAGAGACGGATGTTGTCGAAAAGATCAGAAACGTCGAATCCCCTGGTGAGATTTGCAGGATCTTTGAAGAGGAAGAAGGAAAGATTGGATGAAACTCCTTATCTTGATTTTGAATAAAGTCGAGAAATTGGAAGAAGTTCTCGAGGGATTTATCGAGATAGGGATCTCTGGAGCTACAGTGATCGACAGTGTCGGTATGGGACACATTATCAGCGAAGAAGTTCCGATTTTTGCGGGTTTGCGTTTTATGTTTACGGGCGCCAAACCTCACAACAAGACGATCTTATCTGTAATTAAAAGAGAAAATGAAGAGCCTGTGGTACGGTTGCTCGAAAAGATTTTAGGTGACCTGAATAAACCTGGTACAGGTATCCTCTTCATGATTCCAGTCGATCGTGTCGAGGGCTTGATGCCTGAGATCTGATTTTATGAATGCCATATACGCTTTTGGCCTCCTCATCCTGCTAGCCTTTCTTGGATCACGGTTCATCGTCCGTCGAAGGTCGTTGTCTGCACTGCATTATATATTCCTCTCCGGTCTCGTTTATATTTTTCTCGGTATGTATTTGGGAAAAGTGGGACTGAATATCCTAAGCCCTCAGGTTTTGAATGAGCTAACTCCTCTTTTAAGTCTTGGTCTAGGGTGGATCGGTTTTTTGTTCGGGTTTCAATTCGAAGGCAAGTATTTGCGCCGATTCTCCAATAAATACATAGGTTTGTCATTCCTCAAGTCCTCTTTTGTGTTTTTTTTAGTCTATGTTGTTATTTTTTTTCTTGTTCGCAAGTTGTATTTTGTCCAGTCTCCTTTTCTTCTCTATGGAATAGTTTTGGCCTTTGGCCTACTCGCTACCGTTAATTCTCCAACCCTTTTGAGTGCAGCTTCCTTTGCACTGTCCAGCAAAGGTGATTATTATTATTTGGCAAGGTTCTTGACCAGCGTGAGCGGGTTCTGGGGAATTTTAGGGCTGGCTCTCCTGTTTTCGTTTTGGCATTTTCCTTTGTTTGATTCACGAATAATTTTTAAGGGCTCTGTTCTCTTTTTGATCTCCACAATAGTGCCCATTATCTTTGGTTATCTTTTCTATCTCTCAACGAAAAAAAGAACGTCAGAGCAGGATATTCTTGTCTATCTTTTAGGATTTATATTTTTTGTTTCAGGTGCAGCTTTCTACTTCAACCTGTCCCCCCTCTATGTGTCCATGGTTATGGGTATCACCTATTCAAACCTCACTAAGATTCATGAAAGGCTCTATCCTCTTCTGCTCTCTGTGGAAAAGCCACTTTATATTGTTTTCCTTATTCTCATCGGAGCAATTTGGGAATTTAAGTTCGACATCAACATTGCTATTTTAATCTTAGCGTTTCTCTGTTCCAGAGCCCTTGGTTATGTGTTGCCCATGAGGACTTTTAGGTTTCTGCTCGGATTCCCTTTCCCGCTGCCGCATCTTTTAGGATTCTCTTTTCTCTCGTTCGGGGGGATTGGCATTGCCTTTGCCGTGAGTCTAAAATTGGCCTACGCCATGGAACTGACTGAGATATTTCTATCTGTGGCTATGATTTCCATCATTGTCAGCGATTTTTTAAGCCCATGGTTTTTAAAGGTGTCACTCTTGAGGCTGGATTCTAAGGAACACGAATGATCGCACTTGTCGTGATTTTTATTTTTATGCTCCTTTTGAAGACCTCTGTTTTTTTTCCATTCGCAAATCCTGAAAAGGGCACATCCATTGCCCTCGGCTTCATCCTGATTTTTGCCTTTCTTTTTGGGAAGCAGGTTAGCCGGTTAAAGCTCCCTCAAATCACCGGCTTCATTCTTGCTGGTATTCTATGTGGCCCTTATGTCTTGAAGTTCCTCAATGCTGGTCAGGTGAGTGATTTACAACTCCTGGATGGATTGGCTCTGAGTTTGATCGCTCTAACGGCAGGCGGAGAAATGGAGATCGACCGCTTGAAAAGTCAGCTCAAGTCCATTACGTCACTCATCGTTTTTCAGACTAGCACAATCATTTTGGGATTTCTTCTTTTCGGCCTCCTTGGACGCGAATTTTTTCCGTTCTTCTCGAGCCTGACCATTCTTCAAACTTTGGCCACCTCCCTTCTGATAGGGACTCTAGCCGCGGCCACATCTCCTGCCTCTACTATCGCCATCATTACCGAAACAAGATCTAAAGGAAAATATACGGACCTTGTGCTCAGCGTAGCGGTTGTCAAAGACTTTGTTGTGATTTTGCTTTTTGCGCTCTTTTTATCCTTATCGAAACCTGTTTTTTTTCCGGAGCAAGGTTTTGATATCGGTATCTTCTCTCAAATTTTGAGAGAAGTCGGAGGCTCGGTGGTCCTTGGCATTGTCGTTGGAGGCGGCATCATACTCTATCTCAAATATATTAAAAGAGAAATGACGATCTTCATTCTGAGTGTTGCTTTCTTCACGTATCAAATATCGCACAACTATGGCTATCATCCTCTGCTCATCTGTCTTGTGGCAGGTTTTCTCGTGGAAAATTTCTCTCCACATGGGGATAGATTCATCCAGGCCATCGAAAAGACATCTCTTCCCGTCTATATTGTATTTTTCGCCATTTCAGGAGCATCCCTCAATCTCGATGCCCTGCGGAGCAGTTGGCTACTGGCACTTATTTTTGTTTTCTGGAGAGGATTACTCAAATTTATTGGAACTTACGCCGGAGCCTCTGTCGTCAAAGAGGAGCGTGCAGTACGAACTTCTAGCTGGGCTGGATTCATCTCTCAGGCCGGTGTCGCCCTGGGTCTTGCCATACTTGTGGAAAAGAATTTCCCGCAATGGAAGGGAGTGTTCTTATCCCTTGTGATTGCCATCATCGCTATCAATCAAATCATCGGACCAATTCTTCTGCAGAAGCTCCTCACAAAGGTCCAAGAGGTGGGGAAAAAAGATTTAGATTCTTATTGACCAAGTTGGATGATGTATTGTCCATGCCCGATGGGCACGGCCTTTTTTATGGCGTGAGACGTGTCTTGGATTGCCAGCTTGCAGGATTTTTGAATGGAATGGCCCAGCACGAGATAACCCAATATGCTTGATGAAAGAAAGCACCCTGTTCCATGGACTGCTCTCTCGATTTTTTCATTTGCGAACAGGGTGTGCTTTTTACCATCGTATAATACGTCTGTGGGGGGATCTTTGAGATGACCTCCTTTGAGGAGGCAGGGCGCTGTTATTGTGTGGAAGATCCTTTCCGCTGCCTTTTTCATGTCGTTAATATCTCTGATATCGATTCCCGATAACAATTTTGCCTCATGGATGTTGGGTGTAAGGAGGGAAGCCTTCGGGCCGATCGTTTCTGTATATGCGGAAAGATCGGCTTTATCGAGGAGCCAGTAACCAGAACTGGACCTTATTATGGGATCTACGACCAGAGGTATCTCAGGATTTTTCGATAGAATTTGAGCGATCACAGGAATATTTTGTCGGCTTCCCAGCATTCCCACTTTAATGCCGGATATCTCAATATCATCACTGAGCGCATGATACTGTTCCTCAAGAAAGTCCGAGGGGGGGAAAAATGTGCCCCTAACGCACTCAGTATTCTGAGCTGTCAGTGCTGTCACAATCCCCACCCCATGAAAGCCCATTTGCATATATGTTTGAGTGTCGAGAAGAATCCCTGCTCCAGACGTTGGGTCGTACCCTGCAATTGATAACAGGACTTTTTTCACTTTCATTGATTTCTTGAGTGTGAGGGACTATCCCTCACACTCATGTATGCGTACTATTCTAAGCACTCAATCATTTTTGCGCAAGGCGGGATAAGTGTTTTGGGTTAAATCGAAGATCAGAAGCATCCCCAAAAGCGTGATGGATGACGTCCGAGCGTCCCAATTGGTGATTTCGAAAACGAACAACGGGATAGCAATGCGGCTCTATTGCAATGTAGGGACCGTTTCCCAAACGGTCCGTTCGGGGAACGGACCCTACATAGCTAGGGACCATGCCCGTCCAGCCCTTCTCACGGTTTTCTCCACCACACAATTGGGACACTTAACAACGCATTCTGAATTCATGCAATCACGATTTTCGGGATGCTTGCTTGGCGGCCGATAATTTTACGTCCAAAGAGAGATGTGCTATTATTACTCCATAAGCACGGATGGAAATCAGGGCTCACATTTTTGTTTCAGGGCGCGTTCAGGGCGTATTCTTCCGAGATCACACCCAAAGATGGGCATCTTCTCTTGGATTAGCAGGATGGGTGAGGAATTTGTACGATGGTCGAGTGGAAGCTGTCGTAGAGGGAGAAAGGGAAAAGATCGAGGGATTGATCGCTGAACTGAAACAGGGTCCGCCAATGGCGGATGTGACCAATGTTGAAT
>JBATYS010000274.1:0-4483 GCA_049674205.1 Candidatus Aminicenantaceae bacterium | reverse complement strand
GGATATACAGTGCTTAAATGAGTATTCCGCAAAACAATGTAACATTCTAATATTGAGTCAGTAATGATAAGTATCGACATTTTTTATGAATAATTCAGGTTAATTGGAGGGAAAATGAGACCAAAGACTCTCATGCGAAGGGATTTTATTAAAACAGTTCTAGCCGGCATTCCCGCAGTTACACTGGATTGGACCTCGTTTCCAAGGGGAAAATCCACACAATCAAACGCCTATGAGTTCGACGCGGTTATCATCGGCTCTGGTTTGGGCGGGTTGAGTTGCGCAGCTGCCTTTGCCAGACAGGGTTTCAAGCCACTCGTCATCGAGCAGCACCACATACCTGGCGGGTATGCCACGACATTCAAGAGACCGGGTGGATTTGTCTTTGATGTCTCGCTCCATTCAACAACAGTCGGGGAAAGGGATGGAATCCACAACTTGATCCCTGGCTTTCCTGAGATCAAAGATGTGGAATTCGTACCCCATCACAACCTTTACCGGTTGATCTATCCTAATCACGATATCTCCGTCCCAATGAAGGATCTTCCTGCTTACATCAAGACATTGGTTGGGCATTTTCCCGCAGAAAAACAGGGAATAGAAGAAATCTTCAAAGATATGCAAGGCTTGTTAAGGGATATCAATAAGATCTCTGGAGTTCAGGGACAAGTGGACATGTCCACCTTTCCCAAGGAATATCCTTTCTTATTCAAGGCATTCAACAAAACTTGGGGAGATCTGCTCGATGTCAGAATCAAAGATTCCAAACTCAAGGCCATTATCTCATCCCTATGGGGTTATTATGGTCTTCCGCCTTCTAAACTGTCGAGTTACTATTATGCCCTTCCTACTATCGGCTATCTGACTGATGGTGGCTATTATCCGAGAGGGAAATCTCAAAAAATCAGCGATGCCTTTGTAACGTTTATCGAAAGTCACGGCGGTAAAGTCCTCCTACGAAAACGTGTGGAGCAGATATTGGTGAAGGATAATACCGCTTATGGTGTTAAAACAGCTGATGGGATAACCTACACCGGGAAAGTCGTGGTGTCTAACGCCAACGCATACGACACCTTCCACTCAATGATAGGGAAGAGAGAGTCTTTGGAGAAACTCTATGATCGAATGGAAAAATTCAGCGTAAGCCTCTCATCGTTCCTTGTCTTTTTAGGATTGAAAAAGGATCTGGTCAGAGAAAGCGGGATCAAAGATACCGAGATTTTCTATAACTCAGGATATGACATCGAAGCGGATTACAAGGCGTGCCTCTTTGCGGATTTTGATAATCCCGGTTATGGTTTGACGCTCTACGACAATCTCTATGATGGATACTCTCCTGAGGGGAAGAATACGATCGGGATCATTGTCCTCCAGGGCTATGAACATTGGGAAAAATATGCCACTGATTACTGGGATGGGAACAAGGAAGAATACCGTAAAGAGAAAGAGCGGATGGCCGATATATTGATAAAAAAAGTCGAGGATACAATTCTTCCTGGTCTGAGCAATGCCATTGCGGTCAAAGAGATCGGAACGCCTTTAACCAACATCAGGTACACGAGCAACTATCGGGGGGCCATCTATGGATGGGATCAGACTATTGATAACTCTGGCAACAGAAGATTTCCGAACAAAACACCAATCAAAAATCTCTATCTCTCTGGTGCTTGGACAAGCCCGGGCCATGGTTATGGTGCTGTTATTCCCTCCGGCTTGCAGTGTTTCGCAGAGATTATGAAGAGTTGGTAGGGACCGTTTCTCAAACGGTCCGTTACATCGGTCCATTCGGGGAATGGACCCTACATTGGAAGGTCCCATGCCCGTCCCGCCCTTCACACGGTTTTCTCCACCACACAATTGGGACACTCAATAACGCAATGTGATTCATGCCATCACGGTTTTGGGGATGATTACGTTGGCCCATTAAAGATAGCTATTTTTCATAGATTGTGGGATAATCTCCCCGATTGGGGTTTTGAATAAGCTGACGGAGGACAACATGGTTGAGACCATCTGCCAACTTTTTATCAATACCATAAAGTCTTATCCCAAAGACGATCTGATGCTTTTTAAAAAGGAAGGTCGCTATACTCCTATTTCTACAGAGGAGTTCGGTGAAAAGGTAGTCAACTTTTCGTTAGGTTTGAAAGCGCTAGGCTTGAATGCCGGGGATAAACTTATCATCCTCTCTGAAAACAGGCCGGAATGGACCATGACAGATGTGGCGACCTTGTGTATGGGGGGAATCGCTGTTCCCATCTATACAAATCTCTCTCCAGAACAGATCAAATTCATCGTCAACGATTCCGATGCCCGAGTGGTTGTCTGTTCGAATGAAGAGCTGTGGGAGAAAGTTCGAGCAGTTAAGAGCGAATTGCCCTTAGTCTCTCATTTTATTACCTATCTGCCAGACGCGCCAGAGGGGATGAAAACTTTTAACGATATCCTTGAACTGGGAAAACAGAAGAGCCAAGAGGAGCCAGGATTGTTCGATCAACTGGCACTGACTGTAAAATCTAGTGATATTGCGTCTATCATTTATACATCGGGAACAACGGGGGAACCCAAAGGTGTAATGCTCACTCACAGCAATTTCATCAGCAATGTGACGTCAGTCTCTGCTATACTGCCGATATCGCAAAAGGATACCAGCTTGTCTTTTTTGCCTCTTTCACACAGTTATGAAAGAACTGTCACGTTTACCATGCTCTACAATGGCTGCACTATAGGTTATGTAGAGAGCATGGAGACTGTAGCAGAAAATATGCCAGAAGTGAGGCCCACTATCATGGGCGCTGTTCCTCGGTTATTCGAGAAAATATACGCCAAGGTCATGGATAATGTCCTTTTCAGCTCGCCCTTAAAAAGGAAAATATTCTTTTGGGCTTTAAAGACAGGAAAAGAATATGCTTTTCGGGATTTGGAGAAAAAGAAAATATCTGGCATCCTACGTTTTAAGAGAAATCTGGCTCACAAGCTTGTTTTTTCAAAAATCATTGAAAAAACAGGAGGCCGAATCAGATTTTTTGTTACGGGGGCCGCTCCATTGTCCAAAGACATTGCCGAGTTTTTCTACGCCATGGGAATTGTTATACTCGAAGCGTATGGTCTTACAGAAACTTCTCCAGCAGCAACTTTCAACACTTTTGAAGACCTCAAATTTGGGACTGTCGGCAAACCCATTCCTGGAGTAGATGTAAAAATTGCCGAAGATGGAGAGATCTTGATCAGAGGGCCGAATGTGATGAAAGGATACTACAAAAAGGACGAAGCGACCAAAGAATGCATTCAAGAAAATTGGTTCTATTCTGGAGATATCGGTTATCTGGATGAGGATGGATTTCTTGTTATCACGGATAGGAAAAAGGATATCATCGTGACTGCTGGAGGGAAGAATGTGGCGCCTCAGCAGATCGAGAACCTTTTAAAGACAAATCCCTACATCGATACAGCCGTAGCAATCGGAGATAGGAGGCGATTCATCTCAGCGCTCATCGTCCCCGATTTTGATAAGCTGGAAGAATATGCCAAGCTCAATGAGATCTCTTATACAGACAGATCTGACCTGGTCGCAAAAGACAAAATCGTCGATTTTATGCTTTCTGAGGTAGATAAAAACCAGCAGGATCTTGCGGCCTATGAAAAGGTCAAGAAGATCGCTCTTCTTGACCGGGATTTCGAAATTGCCAAGGGGGAAATCACTCCTACTCTTAAGGTCAAAAGAAACATCATAGAAAAGAAATATGCAGACCTCATCGAATCCCTGTATGAAGAGTAGAACAAAGGAAGCATCCCTTAAACTGTGATGAGTGACGTCCCGAGTGATCCAACTGGTCCTCATAAGCGGACGGAGAATATTGCTCGGCTCCCAAAAACCGGAGGAGTTGGTTATGGCTATAGAGAGAGCTAAGAGGAACACGCATGAAGGTGATAAGTCACAAGATTGATAGCTACACCGTTCAGATCTATGCCAGTGACCTGAAGGGAAGACGAACACGCTGGGGAGATAAGGTCATTCACATCTATTCTGGAGGCGAAGAGGTCGCCCAGGCGGTATTCACCATAGAGGGGAGTAAAATCCCTGAGCCCTATTCTGCGGATGGCAAGATCTTCTATTTTGGATCCAGTTCACAGTTCGAATCCGTCCTCAGCCTCTTGCGAAGCGCGGAACCTGTTTATATCGCTTGGGAGCCCATTCATGACCCTAAAGAACCGAATGATGGGGATGCTTACTTTTTTACTGATCAAGTTCTGAAAAATAAATGATAGCGATCATGAAAAATTTCAAAGACAAAAAAAATGCCTTAAAAGATCTGCAATCGGTACGGAACATCGGGCCGGTTGCTGCGGCTGAGTTGTATTCTCTCGGGATCAAGTCATCTCAACAGCTAAAACTTTCAGATCCTGAAGAGCTTTATGAACGCCTGAAAAAGAAAAAAGGGGGGAGGCTAGATAGATGTGTTCTCTATCAGTTCCGGGGAGC
>JBATYS010000273.1:0-6607 GCA_049674205.1 Candidatus Aminicenantaceae bacterium | reverse complement strand
TAAAGACTAGGATCTGACCCCTGTAGCTTGGATCACTCAGCGATTCATAATAACCGACCATTCCTGTGTTAAAGACAACTTCGCCAGAAATGGACTTCTCTGCACCGAATGAAATGCCGTTGAATTGGATACCATCTTCCAGTGTTAGTGTGGCTGATTTTATGTGGTCGCAGTCCGAATAGGGCATAAATTTTTGAGTTCCCAAACTTTTAGGTTCCGCTTGTTAATCATAAAATTTTCAATACTTATAGCACAGCTGGGAAGACACGTCAAAGAATTTTCCAAATTTTTGTTCTGAATGGAGGAGGAGTATTCCCAGGAAGTTTTCTATTTGCGTTCCCTTGCATTTTTAATCCTCCGAAGATAAGCTTTATCCGTGTGCAGCAATCCTGAATCGCCAAACACCCGAGACAAAAAATCCGAATCTCTAAAACTTGTCCTTGCTGTTCTGCCTGCATTCTTGATCGGCCTGGCCTTTGGGTTGGGAAAGATCGTTCGGGACTGTTCCCTCACGTGCAATGTCGGCTACGAACTTTCGCCCCTAGCAATAATTGCGGCCGGAATCGTCGCTCTCCCCATTTCAGCAATGACAGTTCGTTTGGCTGTTCGCCTCAGATACCCACGTTGGCAGGTATGGAACCTCGCCACGATAGCCATCAGTTTTTTTATGTTTTGGTTTGCCTCCTACTCTATCGTGACCAGCTATCCCTCCGGAGTGGAAACTTCAGTGAGTGGCGACAGTTGGAATCTTCCTGTCCGGCTCATTTACTTGGGATTTTTTGTCTGGCTAGGCGGTTCATCAGCGGTTTTTGCTCCAAACATCAAAAGGACTATTTATAAGCTTTATAACTCAACAGAGCGTTCCAAAGCACTGGCTTTTTCTACGGCTGCATTTATCTCTGGAGGTTTAGCTGGTGGTTTTATCGCAACCTTTGCCATCCCGGCGATCATGGCCAGATTGGATCTGAGGTACGAGCTTGCCCGAGACTCTCTCATGCTGGGCATGGGGATTGTGATTCTGTTCACGATTCCTGTTTTTGTTATCATCTCTCGGTTATATCCGGGGGATTTTTTCGGTCCGCAGAATGTCGATCCCACTGACGCTCAGTTCTCCATCTTTCCCAGTACTGGCCGAATAAATCTTGGCAATTCTATACGTCTAATTGCATCAGATTCTAAGCTCAGACGTATGGCGGGATTGATCCTCATGAGGGGAATGGCTGATACTGTTTTGCTTTATCTCTTCTATTGGCTTGTGACGGAGCAGACAGCATCGACAAACGGACGAACTGTGTTTTTTGCTGATTTTTATATCATGCTCAATGCCAGCACGCTCCTCCTCCTTGTTTTTGGAACGAATCGTATCATCAACAGGTTCGGATTTATCCTTGCACTCCTCATACTGCCTTTATCTCTGCTTCTGGGGACTTCCTATCTTATAGTACAGTCCCTAATGGTAGTGGCATATGTTCTAAGAATCGCTGACTCCGCCCTGGAGCAATCTCTCTACAGCCAAAGCTTGGACAGAGTGATCCTCCAGGTCGATGAATCTCAGGCCCCTTCTGTCCGCCCGATCTTCCATGGCCTTGCCCCGCGCATAGGAAGAGGCCTGGGAGCTCTCTGTGTTCTTATTCTGACCTTCGGCATCGGAGTGACTTTCCGGCAGATGTCAGTTTTCTATTTGGTCATCCTAGTGTTATGGACCCTAACGGTGTTTTCTCTTCGGCCACATCTCCGATCCATGTAAGAAAAAGTTGCCTTTTGTGAATCATTCCAGTAAAATCACTAACTTGAATTATTCATAAAAAACGATCTTCAGTTGAATAATCCAAAGAATTTGAGGTTAAAAGTCCACGAAGGTGTCTGACGAAAAAAAAGAGATCAAACTGGGTACTGCCCTCATTCCTGTATTCTTTTTGATCATTGCCCTGTTTGTGACGATCAAAGTCTTCGGACTGCTTCCTCATATCCCCCTTATCTCGGCAGCGGCTGTTGCGGCCGGGGTTGCCTTATTTTTCAAACATCCCTGGAAAGAGGTTCATGAGGGTATGGTCCAAGGAATCAACTTGGCCATGGGAGCTATCCTCATCTTAATGGTCGTGGGTACCATGATCGGAACATGGATATCAGGCGGGATCGTTCCCTCCATGATCTTTTATGGTTTAAAAGTCTTGTCTCCCGGTATCTTTCTTGTAGCCACTCTGATCACCTGTTCCATTGTCTCTCTCGGGACAGGATCTTCTTGGTCGACGGCTGGAACCGTCGGAGTCGCCCTCGTAGGCGTCGGTCAAGGATTGGGAATACCCGTGTCGATGGTCGCCGGAGCCATCGTGTCCGGGGCCTATTTTGGTGATAAGATGTCCCCACTTTCCGATACGACAAATCTGGCGCCCGCAGTTGCTGGAACAGATGTGTTTTCTCATGTCAGGCACATGGTTTACACTACGGCTCCAGGATATATTCTTTGCATCGTTCTTTATGGAATCCTCGGTGCTCGATATTCTGGGGGGGTCCTCGATACTCAGAATATCCAAACAATCCTCTCTACGCTCAAAGAGAATTTTTTTATTCACCCTATACTCTTGATTCCTCCCCTTCTTGTTATCGTAATGGTCGTGAAAAAGATCCCGCCTTTACCCGCACTCCTGGGAGGTACTCTTATTGGAGGCATTTTTGGAATGCTCCTCCAGTCGCGCTCCTTGAGTGAAATCATCGAGGCTGCTCAGACCGGTTTTGTCTCAGAAACTGGAGTAGGTATGGTGGATGATCTGCTCACGCGTGGGGGACTGATGAGCATGATGGAAACAGTGGCCTTGATCATCTGTGCTCTCTCATTTGGTGGTATCATGGAGAGAACGGGGATGTTGGATGTGTTGGCCAAGGCGTTGCTCAAAAGAGTGAAGAGAACCGGCTCGCTAGTAGCGACAACGGTCTTGAGCTGCATCGCTATGAATGCGATCGCTTCTGACCAGTATATCGCCATCGTCATTCCAGGAAGGATGTACAAGAATGCCTTTGAAGCGCATAATTTACACCCCAAAAACCTGTCGCGGGTTTTGGAAGACTCGGCAACACTCACCTCACCCCTTATTCCCTGGAACAGTTGTGGGGCTTTCATGTGGGCCACTCTGGGAGTAAATCCCTTTGTGTATCTTCCCTATGCTTTCTTGAACCTGATGAATCCCGTCGTCTCGATTTTTTATGGTTACACGGGGATCACCATGGAGAAACTCAAAAAATGATCGTCGGGATTGGCACAGATATCATAGAGGTCAAGCGCATAGAGAGGTTGTTATCCAAACAAGAAAGGTTCAAAGAAAGGATCTTTACCCGGGGTGAGATCGAATACTGCGAACACAAGAAGAATTACGTCCAGAACTATGCTGCGCGCTTTTCTGTGAAAGAGGCCCTTCTCAAGGCCATCGGTACAGGCTGGCGAGAGGGCGTAACATTCAAAGAGATCGAAGTTGTGAACAACGAGAAGGGGAAGCCTGAACTCGTCCTCTCCGGAACTGTCAAGAAGATCATGGAGGAGATGGGAGTGACGAACATTCAGGTGTCGATCTCACACCTTGAAGATCTCGCGATCGCCTTTGTTATCCTAGAATCTCAATATTGACAATAATCTAATTAAGAGATAACGCCGTGCTTTTTTCCTACTTTAGTGAATGCTTCGATAGCTTTGTCCAGATGATGCCTGTCATGAGCGGCAGAGAGCTGGACTCTGATCCTGGACTGCCCTTTCGGAACAACCGGAAAATAAAAACCGATGACATAAATTCCCTCTTCCAGGAGATCTCTGGCCATATCCTGCGAGAGTTGGGCATCATTCTCGAATTTTCCGAGCATGATGGGAACGATAGGATGGACTCCCGGAGTGATATCAAATCCAGCTTCAGCCATTTTTTCTCTGAAATATATTGTGTTTTCCTCGAGCTTGTCTCTCAAATCTGTTGTTTCACTGAGCAGGTCGAATACCGCGATGGATGCACCCACAACCACAGGAGCTAACGTGTTGCTGAAAAGATAGGGTCTTGAGCGCTGTCTGTAAAGTTCGATGAGCTCTCTCCTCCCGGAGATGAATCCGCCTGAGGCTCCGCCGAGAGCTTTGCCGAGTGTTCCCGTGATTATATCCACTCGTCCCGTCACTCCACGATATTCTGGTGTTCCTCTTCCTGTTTTGCCAATAAATCCTGTGGAATGGGCGTCGTCGATCATGACCAGGGTGTCGTATTTTTCTGCGAGGTCGCAGATCTCATCCAGCTTGGCAATGTCGCCATCCATCGAAAAAACACCATCCGTAGCTACCAGCCGGTATCTTAGGTCCTGTGTCTCTTTGAGTTTCTCTTCGAGGTCTTGCATATCTGCATGCTTATAGATGTATCTTTGAGCTTTGCAGAGGCGAATGCCATCGATTATGGATGCATGATTCAGCTGATCTGTGATAATGGCATCCTCAGCCCCAATAAGAGGTTCAAAAACTCCGCCATTGGCATCAAAACAGGCCGCATAGAGGATCGTGTCTTCCGTCTGGAGAAATTGAGAGATCTTCTGTTCAAGGATTTTATGGATGTCTTGTGTGCCGCAGATAAAGCGAACAGAGCTCATCCCGTATCCCCATTCGTCTAAGGTTTTATGTGCCGCTTCAATGACTTTGGGATGACTGGATAGTCCCAGGTAGTTGTTGGCGCAGAAATTCAGGACAGGTTTTCCGCCCTTGACTTCGATCTCTGCACCTTGGGGAGTCATTATGATCCTCTCGTCTTTGTAAAGACCTGCATCACGAATGGATTGGATTTCGTTTGTTAAATCATCTTTAGTTTTGCCGTACATTTTTTTCCTCCTTTAATTTACATGGACTATTCATAAAAACTGTCGATACATTGTTCACAAAAGCAATATCGATATATTTTTATTACAAATTAGGGATGTAGACTATATCAAAATTTTGTTGGCTGGTCTATATTTTTATATCCCAGATTTTGCCATTTACTGTTGAAAGGGTATGCTGGTATAATTGAGGCCATGACGGATAAGGAGTTGTTTTATAGCGAGGCCTTCACACATGATTATGTGCGAAAATTCAAGGTAGAAAAGATCTTTTTTGAGGGCCGGACAAAATACCAGTATGTCCAATGCTTCTCCAATGCTCTTTTTGGGAAGGTCCTCTTCCTAGACAGAAAAATACAATCCGCTCAGGTTGATGAGTATGTCTACCATGAATCCCTCGTCCATCCGGCCATGATGACCCACCCGAAACCTCAGAGGATACTCGTCCTCGGCGGGGGAGAGGGGGCCACTCTGCGAGAAGTTTACAGACACCCCATGGTTGAGAGCATAACGATGGTGGATATCGATGAAGAACTTGTGGGGATTTGCAAAAAACATCTTCCAGAATGGTCTGAGGGAGCCTATGAGGATACACGAACTCGCCTCGTTATCGGAGATGCGCGTCAGTTCGTTGAAGAGACTCAAGACAAGTTCGATGTGATTATCTCAGATTTGACGGAGCCCCTCGAGGAAAGTCCATCAGTTTACCTGTTCACTAAGGAGTTTTACGAAAAAATCAACAAAACCCTGGATGATAATGGGGTGTTTGTCCTACAAGCGGGGAGCACGGACCCTATCTACCATGAATTTTTTACTTCGTGTGCAAAAACTTTAGGCCATGTTTTTCCTATAGTCAGGCCATATTGGACTTTTGTGTTTTCATTCGGCGGCCCTTGGGGATTTGTTGTTGCATCCAAAAAAAAGGACCCTCTTGATCTGGATAAGAATGATTTAAAGAAAAGGACCGATTCGAAAGGGATCAAAGGATTGAAATTTTATCATGACGGACTTCACAAAGGATTTTTTGCATTGCCCGGCTATCTTGTCAAAGATCAAGAGAAGGGGAGAGTGCTGACTGACAGAGATCCGTTTATTTGGGAATAATATTATGACCTGTCCAACAAAAGATAAAGACATGGATATCAAGGAGATTCGGGAATATCATACTTCTTCCATGGGACTCTTTTTCACCGTAGACTCGTTTCTCTACAGCAAGCAATCCTCCTTTCAGAAAATTGAGGTTTTCGCAAATGAGTCATTCGGAAAAATACTTCTCTTGGATGGGCTTGTCCAGACTACTGAAAAAGACGAATTCTTCTACCATGAGATGCTTGTTCATCCTGCATGCACGACCCATTCTTCCCCTCAAAACATACTGGTTATCGGTGGAGGCGATGGTGGCGCCCTCAAAGAGATCCTTCGCTATCCCGTTGAGTCTGTCTGTCATGTGGAGATCGATGCTCAGGTCATCGAAGTCGGGAAAGAATATTTTCCGTGGCTCTCCACCTGCCTCAAAGACAAAAGAGTCGACCTCATCATCGCGGACGGTCTTGAGTTTTTAAAGGAGACAGAGAGGACATTCGATATTATCTTTGTGGATTCTTCTGAACCTGTAGGGCCCTCTGTATCCCTGCATCGGCGAGATTTCTATGAGACAGCGAAAAAACGTCTCAACGGAGAGGAGGCCGTCGTCGTCGCGCAGATCGGGTCTCCCCTTTATCATCTTGAATTCATCAGGGAATGTTCAGTGACTTTTAAAGAGATCTTTAAAACAGTC
>JBATYS010000272.1:0-2358 GCA_049674205.1 Candidatus Aminicenantaceae bacterium | reverse complement strand
GTATCCGGAGACCTCTCCGTGGAACTCGTTTCCACCGGAACGGGTGATGACGTTGATAACGCCACCCATCGATCCTCCGTGCTCCGCTTCGTACCCAGAGGATTTAACCTGGACCTCTTCGACGAATTCCATGAGCACGCGCTGAGAGGACGTACCGGTGTACATGCTGGTGGTGTCCATGCCGTCGACAAAGTACATGTTCTCGGAACTCGAGGCACCGTCCATCATCGTACCGCCACCGACGTTCTCGTCGTTAACTCCAGCGGTCATGTTGACGACCGAAGTAAAATCTCTCCCCTTGGGAAGTTTGGCGATCATCTCTTTTCCGTAGTTGGTAGTCGTTCCGCTTTTCTTGATGTCAACAACAGGGGACTCACCGATAACAGTCACTTCCTCTTCCATGGTCGCTTGAGATATGGTGACTTCAAGGCTGAAGGTTCTACCCAAACGGACAAGGATTTTTTCACGGATCAGTGTCTGGAATCCGGGAAGTCGGAAGGTGACCTGGTAGGTTCCGGGTGATAGACCGATGAGGCGGAAACGACCGACCTCGTCAGTGATGGCCGTGGCCACACCTGGCTGAGACGGGCTTCTCGCTTCAATAGTCACACCGGGAAGAAAGGCACCATCAGTATCCATAACTGTTCCAACGAGAATTCCTGTTTGTTCTTGAGCGGTAACAAGGCCTGAGCTAACTATTAAAAGTGCTGCAAAAATGAAAATAAGCCTTTTCATTCATTCCTCCTTTTTAACCCCATAAAAATCTGAGGTTAAAACCAATAACTTTGGGAACAAAAATATTTCATTCCCCCTAATTCCTAAATTTTTTACCCTATCTGTTATTCCACCTCCTTGAATAGACATACATTTATGTCTTATTTTTAATATCAGATTAAATATATAATACATTTTCTTATTAATATGCAATATTTATGCCAACATACATATCTTTCTAATTCATTTGTTTTCAATATGTTAGAATTTACCCCTTTCGCCAGAAATCCAATTATTTGGTTTTCGTCCAAATAATTGGAGTTACTCCCTAAAAAACGATACGTTTAAATCTCCTGTAACAGTAAGTTTTTTGGTAAGAGTTAGGCAGAAAATTTGCCCGGCAAGTGAGAGAACGAAGCTGTTGCCCCTTTACAACCTAATCTTTCCCGAGGGCTTTCAGAACCGCTTTCTTGAACTCAGGATTGACCTTAGCACCATTCGCTTCGGCCTGATTCAAATACTCCATGGCCTTCTGGTACTGTTTGACTTGAAAGTAAAGAGCAGCAAGGTTGTTATATGCATCCCCATGTTTAGAATCTAGCCTGATGGTCTCTTGATACTGATCGTGAGCTTCCTGGAATTTTTTCATCTTAAAATAGATATTGCCGTTCAAATAGCAGTACTCCGCAGGCATCTCCTCCTCTCTAGGGGGCGGAAGGTTCAGTTGGATATCGATGTTTTCGATTTGTTTCTTTATTTTATCAATCTTAGTTTGGATCTCTTTTTTCCTGCCCTCGACTTCATCTCCTACTTCTGATGCCTGAGGCAGATTGGCTATCCCGTCCTCCAATTCTCCAATGTTATCTTCAAACGCCTGTTTTTTCTCTTCTAACTTTCGCTTACTCACCTGCGCCATTTTTATTTTCATCCTGGCTGAGTATTCATAATTTGCCTTGGCTTTCTCAGCGTGACTTAAGGCTCCGGCAAGATCTCCCTCCTTGTATAAAACTTGAGACAGGAAGAAATGGGCATCGGCATGCTCGGGCAGCTTTTCCAAGATCTTCTCAAACTCCTTCTTCGCTTTTTTGTAATCTTCGCGAATAAAATACATTTTTCCCTTTTCATAATCTTTGTTCAGAGACTGGTACTTTTTAAACAGTTCCGCTTCCTCGCGCGCAAGGTCCTCCTGTCCAAAGCTCAGCATCCCGAAAAAAAGCACAACGATCACAACGTGAATGAGGAATAATCGGCTTTTGTCTCTCATCCTCTTTCTCCTTCAAAAATTCGGAATTCTGAATTTACCTACTCGAATTTTTCTCTGTATATTTTAACCGTATATCCTATTCTTTTTTACTCTCTTTATCAAATTTTTCTTCACGTTCGTAAGCATCCTTGTTTCCGTGATAAGCTCATTAGACGGAAAAAAGAGCGAGTCACTGTCCTTATGAGTCGGATGGTGGTGGGTGGGGGGGGTCTTCGACGAATATGGACTGTGACGAGCTCCTGCTATTGTCATTTGACTTGAGAGCATCACGGATAGGATATTTCCTTCAAGTTCTGTCCGGAACGCCGACTGAACGAGTGCTCCCATCCGAGCACAGGGTGCAGAATATTTGACATTTTTGTTTTTGACGTATACATTTG
>JBATYS010000271.1:0-3061 GCA_049674205.1 Candidatus Aminicenantaceae bacterium | reverse complement strand
TATTATGATCATCGGTTCTTTCCGGCCCTCTGAGATAGATATGGGACGCGCAGGAGAACGCCATCCCTTAGAGCCGATCCTCCACGAATTTAAACGAGATTACGGGGATATCGAAATAAATATCGACAAAGTGGCAGGCCGCCCCTTCATCGATGCGCTTCTTGATACAGAGGCAAATCTGTTAGGAGATTCCTTTCGCGATAAACTCTTCAATCAAACAAAAGGAAACCCTCTCTTTACCGTCGAGCTTCTTCGCGATATGCAGGAACAGGGCGTTTTGATCACAAACACAGAGGGCCATTGGGTTGAAGGTCCAGAATTGAACTGGGATGCCTTGCCTGCACGAGTGGATGCGGTGATCGAGGAGCGCATCAACCGGCTGTCCGATCATCTGCGGGAAATACTGACATTAGCCAGTGTGGAAGGCGAAGAGTTCACCGCAGAAGTCGTAGCCCGTTTGCAGGATACGGAAGTGAGGGAGCTGGTTAGACTTCTGAGTCAGGAACTGGACAAGAGACATCACCTGGTGTCAGCAAAAGGTATCCATCGCATCGATAGACAGCGCCTGTCCCGGTATCTGTTTCAGCACATCCTATTCCAGAAGTATCTCTACAATAACCTGGACGAGGTAGAGAAGTCTCATCTACACGGCGAGACGGGAGAAATTTTAGAGCTGCTTTATGGTGATTATGCCGATGAAATCTCGAGCCAACTCGCCAGGCATTTTAATGAAGCAGGAGACGTCGAAAAAGCCATCGGGTATTTCTTTAAGGCTGGGGATAGGGCGGTCAAGGTCTCTGCCAATCAAGAGGCAATTCAGCACTTCAAGCAAGCCCTCGATCTCCTTAAAACACTCCCAGAGTCAAAAAACCGGAACAAGCAGGAACTCTCCTTACAGCTCGCCCTGGTCCTTCCCCTTCAGGCCACTCAGGGCTTTGCTTCTCCTGAGTTAGGCCAGGCAGTAACGCGAGCCCAGGAACTGTGTCATGAATTCGGGGAAACACCGGAACTTTTTATGGCTCTAATCCAGATTGCCGGGTTTTACTCGACACGTCCGGAATACAGGAAATCTCTAGAGTTCGAAGATCAGATCATCAAGTTGGCCGAAAAACTGGGGGATCCCATGCTGAAAGCCATCGCTCTTTATAATATGTCCTGGCCAAAGCTGAATCTGGGAGAGCTAACGCAGTCCTTGGAATACACAAAGCAGCTGAGTTCCTTTTATGATCCAGAAAAACACGGGCACCTGGCTTATGTCTTCGGGTACGACCTGGGTGTTATCAGTCTGGCTTTCGGCGCCTGGGCTCTCTGGCTCCTGGGCTATCCAAATCAGGCAGAAGAGCAAATGAATACCGCCATCTCCCATGCGCGAAAAATCGATCATCCGCACACAATGGCTTTTGCCCTTGTGGGCGGCATTGCCATGCAGTGGTTCCTGCACAACCGGGAAGGCATCGACAAATACACCGACGAGCTGGTTCCCATCTCCTACGATAACGGTTTTCTCTTTTGGATCGGCCATGCCTTGATCTACTTGGGAGAGAGAAAAACTCTGGAAGGGAATGCGAAAGAGGGGATCGCACAGGTGAAAGAGGGCGTGGCAACTTTACAAATGACAGGATCGGAGACCTGCCTGACGCGGTTACTGGCCAGGATAGTTACTGCGTGTAAAGAAATGGGAGAGATCGAAGAGGGTCTCAAGATGGTAGAAGAAGCCCTTGAGCTCAAGTGTAAGTTTGAGGAAATCTACATGGAAGCCGAGCTTATCCGGCTCAAAGGTGAACTGTTGCAGCTTCAGGGAAAAGATGAGCATGACATCGAAGACTATTTCCGAAAAGCCATTGAGATCGCGAAAAACCAAAAAGCCAAATCCTTAGAGTTACGGGCCGTCATGAGCTTGAGCCGACTCCTGAAAAAACAGGATAAAAAAGAAGAAGCGAAAGATCTTTTAGAAGAAACTTACAACTGGTTCACTGAAGGCTTCGACACCGCGGATTTAAAAGAGGCCAAGGCTCTTCTCGAGGAATTGTCTGAATAGAAACCACACACACCGGGCATAAAAGTTTGCTGCCTCACACCAAAGCTCATTGACAATACAACCAGCATCGCGTACAGTGAGCCATCACAAATCGGACTCCATTTGAAAACTTATTATCATGGTTTTCCGTATGTCTATAAATACGTCCATGAGAAGATTTGTACTTTTTTTAGCTGCATTCTTCATGTTTATACCCATTTTATTTCCCAATGAGTCTCTCCAGCCCTTAAGAACAGACGCTCCCCCCAAGATCGATGGGAGGCTGGACGACTCGATCTGGAAATCAGCTCCCTCTGTCACGGGCTTCAAAACATTCCATCCTGATTTCGGGATAGACATGCCCGAACGGACCATCGTATACATGGCCTACGACAGGGAAAATCTTTACTTCGGCTTTAAATGCTTCGACAGCCAACCCGATAAGATCAAGGCATCGATCTCGAGACGCGACACGATCCGGCCCGATGATTGGATCTGCATCAACCTGGACTCCTTTAATGACCAGCAAGCCCTCTACGCTTTATACATCAATCCGCTGGGTATCCAAACAGACAGCCGGTACGCTGGCGATCGCGAAGATTTCAGCCAGGATTTTGTTTTCTTCAGTGCGGGTCAGATCGATGAAGAGGGCTATGTCGTTGAGGTTCAACTCCCCTTCAAAAGCATCCGTTTTTCCAACATCCAAACAGTAGAAATGGGTGTGATCTTCGAGCGAAGAATAAACCGGGAATCAAAAAACGGAACATACCCTGCCTTAAGCCCCGAAAAAGGGATGTTCTTCCTCACGCAGATGAAACCCATGGTTATGCACGACATTAAGCACTACACACTGCTCGAGTTGCTCCCGGCTGTGACTCTGAACCAAAGGCAATATGCTGAAGAGGGAGACCTAAACGTCACAGACCGCTTCAGTGACCTGAGCCTGACGGCGAAATATGGCATCACTTCAAAACTGATCCTGGATGCCACTTACAATCCTGACTTCAGCCAGGTCGAATCAGACGCAGGACAGGTGGATGTCAA
>JBATYS010000270.1:0-2281 GCA_049674205.1 Candidatus Aminicenantaceae bacterium | reverse complement strand
CCAGGAAAACGCTCTGCGCTCATCGGACCGAACGGTACGGGTAAGACCACACTGCTCCGTCTGATCATCGGTGAACTCCAGCCTGATAAAGGGAAGATCAACAGGCCCAGAGAATATCACATCGGGTATCTCCCCCAGGAAGAGATAGAGGTGCGGGGCAACTCTGTATTGGATACAGCACTAGGAGGTCACGAAAAGATATCCGAGTTGGAGAGAAAAATAGAAGAAGCTCACCTCGCACTTGATGCCTCTCTTAATAACCAAGACAAGCTCCTTAAAAAACTCGGGGATTTGGAACACCATTATGAAGCCCTGGGTGGATACCGGTTGGAATCCACTGCCAAAACCATACTTTCCGGCCTTGGATTTAGTGAGGCAGATTTTTTGCGTCCTCAATCGGAGCTGAGCGGTGGATGGAGGATGCGGGTCTATCTCGCTCGCCTGCTCCTGCGGAATCCGGACTTGCTTCTTCTGGATGAACCCACCAATCACCTGGACCTGCCTTCCCTCGAATGGCTCGAACAATATCTCCTCCAGTTTACGGGGAGTGTAGTCCTTGTGTCCCATGACCGATTTTTTATCGATCGTCTGGCCCATGATGTCTATGAGCTGGATCATGGGAGGCTAGAGAGATACGCGGGTAACTACCATTTTTTTGAGCGCGAGAAGGAAAAAAGAATCCAGCTTCAGCGCAAAAAAATGGAGACCCTGGAAGCAGAAAGAAAACGCCAGGAACGGTTTATCGAACGGTTTCGCGCTAAAAACACCAAAGCCACACAGGTACAGAGCCGGATCAAACAGCTGGAAAAGCTGGAGAGGATCGAGCTCCCGCCCTCACCCCGCAGGATAAATTTCCAACTGAGTGTGGAAGTCAAAAGCTACAAAGATGTTTTACACATCGAGGACATGTCTTTCCGTTACCAAAAACCTTGGGTGCTGAAGGATGTTAATTTGATCATCTCAAGAAAGGAAAGAGTGGCGCTTGTCGGTGCTAACGGTGCCGGAAAGACGACTCTGACGCGTCTTATTGTGAACCAGCTTTCCTCCCAGAGAGGAAGCATCGTTCTCGGGAAGAGAACATCCGTGGGGTATTATGCACAGCATCAGCTGGATATGCTGGAACCGGATGCCAATGTGTACGATGAGGTCTTTTCGAGTGCGGCAGAGAGTCACATCCCGAGGATCAGGGATGTTCTTGGAGCCTTCCAGTTCAGCGGTGATGATGTGTCCAAGAAGATCAAGGTTCTTTCCGGAGGAGAAAAGGCTAGAGTGTCGCTGGCAAAAATCCTTCTTTCACCCGTTAATTTCCTCATCATGGATGAGCCCACCAATCACCTCGACCTGGCTTCTGTTGAAGCTTTGGAACAGGCATTAACCCACTATGAGGGAACCCTCCTGTTGATCTCTCATGATCGTTATTTTCTGGATAAGATCGTCGGCCGCATCATCGAGTTGAAGGAAGGACAGCTCTACGAATACCTGGGGAATTATTCGGATTATTTGGCGAAAAGAATGAGCGATCCCGTAGAGGGCGTAAGAACTGAAACGAAAGAACGGTCACTCCCCATTGGACGGAAAACCAAGGACCAGAAACGCTTGGAAGCCGAAGCCAGACAGGCGATCAGCAGGGAAAGGAATCGGCTGGAAAACGATATTGATGAGATCGAGTCAAAGATAGAGAATTTGGAAGCCCAAAAAAAAGAGATCGAGACCAAATTGGCTCACCCGGAAAGCTATCGGGATGGGGAGCAGGCCGTTAAATTACAGAAGGAATACTCCCATTTAAAAAAGGACCTGGAGGATTGTTATGATAGATGGGAAAAGGATAAACTGGAACTTGATGAACTTTTAATCTCGCTCCGCTAACACACACAGAGTGTTTTTAGAACATAGCGCAATTCCCTTCTTGACAGCATTTGGCTATCACAATAGAATCAAGGCTTATTCCTACCCATGAGAACATATCCATTTTTTAAGCTCTTCAGATCTAGATTGGCTGGACACCTCATATTGATGTCCACCGGTAATATTCTGTGCGCGGGATTGGCTTTCCTGGGGATCCTGATCATTTCGAGAGCCCTATCCGTTAGCGACTTCGGCTTGTTCAACATCTCCATTTCTGTGATCCTCATGGCTCAGCCTCTTATCAATTTTGGCATGCTGGGCACGATGATCAAGTTCGTTTCAGCTCATCTTGCGAGAGGTCAGGAGGATGAAGCCATTCATGTGGTCAAAGCTGTGTTCTATATAAAGGTCACGCTCAGTTTGATTTTGGCGGCAT
>JBATYS010000269.1:0-4874 GCA_049674205.1 Candidatus Aminicenantaceae bacterium | reverse complement strand
TAGCTCAAAGAGGGGATTATGTGGCCTTACAGGCATTTCTCCAGCCAAGCCCCGCAGCTACAGAGGCGCTTCAGAGGATTCGAAAAATTCTTTTGAACCGCACACAATTGTCGACAACCCTTGGATTTGGGCCGCGCTTTCTTCATTCGACAGGCCAGCTTCATAAAGGGGGACCGAATACAGGGCTCTTCATTCAACTTGTGGATGATCCCAGGAATGATTGCAATGTCCCTGAAACGGATCTCACTTTCGGTCAGGTCATCCGTGCGCAAGCTCAAGGTGATTATCTGGCTCTCCTCGAACGAAATAGACGCATATTGCGAGTAAATCTCCAGGCCGACGCGATTTATGGCCTTGAACAACTTCAGAAATTTATTTTTCATTAGCCCAACGTTATCTCTTCTCAGAATCCGCCGGCTTGTGCTATTCCCGCATCAAGGTTTTTTTGATATATTATTCAAGAGGTCTTAACAAGCCCATCTATGGAATGAGTTCCTCAGGGAGGGGATCCATGAACAGGAAAGAACTTTTTTTTATTCCTATACTTGCCATATCCTTGATATCTATCTTGGCCTGCGTGTCTCAGAATGAGAAATCTCTGACCAAGTTTGTCGATCCTTTTATCGGCACCGGTGGGCATGGTCATACCTATCCTGGCGCCAGCCTCCCTTTTGGCATGGTGCAGTTGAGCCCCGACACGAGGTTGAAGGGTTGGGATGGCTGTTCCGGGTACCACATCTCCGACAATGTGATCTATGGTTTCAGTCACACACATCTGAGCGGAACTGGAGTGTCAGATTATGGAGATATCCTTCTGATGCCGACAGTTGGCTCGCCGAAACTCGGGAGAGGAAGTGCAGACGATCCAGAGTCAGGCTACTGTTCCCGATTTCTGCACGAGACCGAGGAAGCTTCTCCCGGATACTACAAGGTCCTTCTTGAGGATTATGGAATAGGCGTGGAACTCACCTGCACGGAGCGTGTAGGATTTCATAAATATACTTTTCCGGAGGGAGATCAGAGTCATGTTATCCTTGACCTCACACATAGGGACCAGGTATTGGAGTCGCGCCTACGGATTGTCGGGGATTCACAGGTTGAAGGGATGCGCCGCTCTAGCCAGTGGGCTTTGGACCAACATGTCTATTTTGTGGCCCGATTTTCCAAGCCGTTTAAGAGTTTTGGGATTTCTCAGGATGAAAAAATCACAAGAAATCTGCGTGAAGTCACAGGACAGGATTTAAAAGCCTATATTCAATATTCCACCAAGAATAATGAGACGATCTTCGTTAAAGTCGGATTATCAGCCGTTAGCATCGATGGCGCGCGAAAGAATTTGGAGACTGAGGCCCCCGGTTGGAATTTTGCCCGTGTGACCAGGGCGGCCGATCGCAAATGGAATCAGGCCTTGAGCAAAATCCGGGTTGAAGGGGGAACGGAAGAGAAGTCGACCATCTTCTACACAGCCCTGTACCACTCTCTTCTCAATCCCAACGTATATATGGATGTGGACGGCCAATACAGAGGGATGGACCTTGATGTCCACCGCGCTGAGGATTTTGTGAATTACACTGTGTTTTCCCTGTGGGATACTTACCGAGCAACCCACCCTCTATTTACGATCATCGAGCCTGAAAGGACCAAGGATTTTATTAAGACATTTCTCGCGCAATATGAGCATGGCGGGAAACTGCCCATTTGGGAGCTAGCCGCCAACTACACGGGTTGTATGATCGGTTATCATGCGATCCCGGTCATTGTGGATGCGTACATAAAAGGCATCCGAGCATATGATGTGGAGAAGGCTTTTGAGGCCATGAAACACAGTGCTGATCTGGATCATCTCGGTTTGGAATACTACAAAGGCCTTGGTTATATCCCGGCTGACAAAGAATCGGAATCCGTGTCCAAAACTTTGGAGTATGCCTATGATGACTGGTGTATCGCACAGATGGCCAAGGACTTGGGACAGGAAAAGGATTTCAAGAGGTTCATTCAACGCGCCCAATATTATAAGAACGTGTTCGACCCTGATTCGGGTTTCATGCGCGCAAAGATGAACGGGAGTTGGTTTTTTCCATTCGACCCAGCCGAGGTGAATTTTAACTACACAGAGGCCAATTCCTGGCAGTACAGCTTTTATGTGCCCCAAGATATATCTGGTTTGATCAGGTTTATGGGTGGGAAGGATAGGTTTGTCGAAAAACTCGATGGCTTATTCGCCGCTGATCCGGAGGTTTCGGGAAGACGGCAACCTGACATCACCGGATTGATCGGCCAGTACGCCCACGGGAACGAACCCAGCCATCACATGGCCTATCTCTATAACTATGCCAACCAGCCATGGAGAACACAAGAACGCGTCAGAGAAATTATGGATAAGCTGTACACCGCACAGTCAGATGGATTGTGCGGAAACGAAGATTGCGGTCAGATGTCTTCGTGGTATGTGTTGAGCGCACTGGGTTTTTATCCGGTTTGTCCTGGGAACGGCCAGTATGTGATCGGCACACCACTTTTCCCGAAGGCCAAAATCGATCTCGGGAATGGGAAAACATTCCTCATCACAGCCAATAATGATCCGACAAGGAATATTTATATCCAGAGTGCGACATTAAATGGCGAGCCTTACCGGAAGTCGTATGTGTTGCACGGGGATGTTTTAGCAGGTGGGGAACTCGTATTCGAAATGGGTAATGAGCCCGGAAGGGAGTGGGGGAGTCAAGATGAGGATATTCCACATTCTGAAATCGTGGATCATGAAATTCTTCCCGTACCAGTTGTTGCATCGGGAGAGAGGACGTTTTCCCAGTCTACGGAAATCGTTTTAGATTCACTGACGAGCGATGCAGACATTCACTTTACGCTAGACGGGAGTGAGCCGACCATTCACTCCCCTTTATACGTACAACCTGTCTGGCTAAACAGGTCCGCCACTGTCAAAGCTCTTGCTACCAAAGAAGGGTGGGATCCGAGTTTTGTGATGACAGCCACGTTCACAAAGATCATCCATAACCGAAAGATCGCTCTTAACACCGCCTACAGCCCTCAGTACTCTGCGGGGGGTGATATTGCCTTGATCGACACGATCCGAGGGACAGACGATTTCCGGACGGGAACCTGGCAGGGTTATCACGGTGTGGACCTCGATGCAGTGGTCGATCTGGGAAAAAGAGAGAATCTCCGAAGAATTGTGACCGGCTTCATCCAAGACCAGAACTCTTGGATTTTTATGCCGCTCGAAGTGGAGTATGCTGTATCAAATGATGGCAAAAAATTCCTTGTCATCGGGACATTGAAGAATGATGTCCCTCCCAAAAAAGAAGGAGCCATCCGCAAAGATTTTAGTCTGTCGATTCAGCCAACAAGAGCTCGATTCGCTAGAGTAAGGGCAAAGAATCGAAAAGTGTGTCCCCACTGGCACAACGGGGCAGGCAACAAAGCGTGGATATTTGCCGATGAGATTGTTATTGATTAAAACAGGTCAGTAGACGTAGGAGAGATTTAGAGCAGCAAAGCGATTCCTATTTTTTTCAGTCGTGAACTTTTTTGTCCAGAACACATAAGTAAAACTAAAATTAAAATCACCTGCGATCAAACTCAATCCCGTCAATATATTTGCTGTGAGAGGTTTTTTCTCCACTTTATGACTATCGAGAAATGTATTGCCATCTAGAAAAATGTTTCGCGCTACAGCTTGTCCATCAAGGGCGAAAAAGACATGCGCGCCCAATCCTTTGCGGCTTCTGGCATTGATGTTACAATCCCCGCCAGGCCGGAAGGGTCCCATCCCAAAATCATCGGGAAGTTTCCATCCCAGGCGGATCTGATATCCTACATTGGCATATATATATACGTTTCCGAGCCCCCCTCCGAAGTGCGGGATTATTTCAAATCCGAGCCCTTCTTTCTCTCCTGCCTGGTATAATTTCACTTTGTGTTCGTAGATCATCTGGACAGCGAACTCATCATTGAGTTGGTTATCCCATCCGGATGGTGTTTGGTTGTTTAAAAGAAAATGAGTGGCTTTTTGAACTTCTTCCGCATATGAATGAGGACCAACAACTCCAAGGTCGAATTCAAAGGTTTCCATCCAGTGAGTGTTTCTTCTGTGGATTCCAATCCCAAAGTAGAGATACCCTGCATAGGGACGGTCTTGTTCATCCAGTTGGGTTTGCTTGAGGTTATCAGGTGTGTAGATGTTTTGGCCGACAGAGAGGGAGATATAGTTCTGGAAGCCCGGCTTTTGATTGTGTTTATCGTTCGAGTACCAGCTGAACCTAAATCCATGTGTGAAACCGCGATCCGTACTCATGAATGTGTCGTTCTCAAAATAGAGATGGAATGATCCGGCATCTTTCTTTTGGGTATCTTGTGCCGCAGTAAAAAAGGGAGTTAAAAGATAAAGCACGACTATAGAAACAGAAATTTTAGCATTACAGAGTTTCACCTGTATCCTCACTCATATGTTTTGTCGTAGCAGGATACAAAAATTTGGAGGTGAAGGCAAATATTTTTTTTATCGAAGTTTGCTCTAGATTGCACCAGTGTTGAGATTTAAGAAGAGAGCCACAACACATCACCGCACAAGTTTGGCGGGTGTGTCCGTGAAGAAAACACTGCAAACTCTTCCTTTTCCTTTTTCAAGATTGTGGAGGCTCCATGGCCCGGATAAATAAGTGTGTTCTCGGGAAGAGGAAAGATCTTTTCTTTGAGAGATCTTACAATCTGCTCGAATGCAGCTGGTGTGCTCGTCCTTCCTGGCCCGGCGGGGAAAAGTGTGTCCCCGGAGAAGAGGTAACGGTCATAAATAAAACATAGGCTGCCCGGTGTGTGTCCGGGCGTGTGCAGCACTTCGAGGTTGATATTGCCGA
>JBATYS010000268.1:0-7500 GCA_049674205.1 Candidatus Aminicenantaceae bacterium | reverse complement strand
CGGAAATACAGCGAAAGTATCTCCTTGGGAGAAAAACGGTTATCCAGGCTGGGGATCAATCGCATGTCCCTGATCTGAAAAGCTGTTCTTGATGCATCCTCAATCTCCTGGACATCATATGCTAAAAGCAGAGCGCTCATTCGGAGAGCACCTGATGGTTTGGGTATTACGATCTCCTTTTCAAATGATGTAAATTCTTTGGACACCGCATTTTCCAGAAGGCAATTGAATCTGAAATGCCCCGGAATCAAAGGAAAAGAATCCTGGATCGTCATGGGACGTGAGTTAACCTCAGGAATTTCATCCCTGGTAAATTCCATGGGATAGGATTTCGTATACTGAAATACTGTATTCCCCTCTAAATCTGATATTCTGCCCAAGAGATTGATCTGCGAATAGAACTTGTCTGCGTATGTATCGAGAGAAAGGATCTCGGGCTGGATCGCATAGTGAACAAAATCGACACCGTTAGAATCCTTAAAAATTTTCACAACATTCAGATTTTCGATGTAATTGACAGAGTAATCCACCTCGACAGAGGCCCTCCTCTCCAAAAATTCAGAGACATATTTGTCATTAACCCTATGACTGGGATACTGATTGACATGCCCCAATATTTGATTTGACTTGGTTGGATCGGCTGAGGATCCATAGGGGAGGAGGGTTAATGAGGCCTGGGCAAGGTCTGGAGATATCTTGTATAGAATCCCATACACTGTACCTCCGAACGCCTGATCTTTTGTTGACCCCCCGAAAAAACTCGCTTCCGCATCAAACTTCGGCCGACCTGGATCCCATGGAATCTCGGACGTCTCCGGGCTTAAAATATTCGGTCCATCAGTCAGAGGATCGTAGAGGATAAAATCCCCAACTCCAAATTTCTTATAAAACATGACGTAAAAAAAAGGTTCAATGCGTTGCAATTTTGCCCCCTGATAATACCAAAGCTCGATGGGATAGATATCGGGATTATCGAAGCGCTGCCTGTTGATTGGTGGGCCCAGGATGATATAAATGCGTCCCCTGTCTGTTTTCCAACCAGGCTTGCTGGTCCCCCGGCTGAACAATCGCTCCGCAACAGCTAGCCTACGGTAGTGCTCCTCCCTAAATTCACTACGGGGAGTTCCAGGCGATGGATCCCTTTGTCGCCAGAATTCTCTGATGAAGAGGTCTCGCTGTCTGTCATTCTCGAGTTGTAAGAAAGCCGATTTTTCCTTGGGAGTGATGATATAGAAAACGTCCTTCTCGAGCCAATCTTTGTATTTTTGAGTGAATTCAGGATTATCTTCAGCCCCAGGAAAGACAGGAAAAACCAGTGCCTGACAAAAAAAAATAGAGAGAATAAGCCATCTCATTATCATAGGAATACACAATTATAATTATAGCACCTTGATGAATTATGTAAACCTGCCGAGTCATTACCGATAGTGAAAACCAGGCTGGAGAAAACGGCCAGTTATTTGGGAAATAAGATGAGAGGAAACTTCCTGAAAAAAGGAAAGCAATCTCCAATAGATACAGTCGATTCAGAGATACTGAGATCTATTGGCTGAGTTGCAGATTCAAATTCGCGACGATCTCAACGAGTTTCTCGATGACATCCTCAATCTCGTCTGGCGGGAAAAAATTCCAATCTCCCGCACACTCTTCTTTAGCTTTTTCGAGAGTATTGATGGCTTCTTCGAGAGTCTCTATCATCCGTTCGCAGGCTTCTTCTTTCTCACCCATCTTAGAAGTCCTCCCTCAGAATGAACATCTATCTATTTTAATAGAGATTCTTTACCCTGTTTGTCAAGTGTAAAAATCACCATGGCAAAGGAATAGAATCCATCCCCTATCAAAAGATAGAATCCAACCCACTCTAAAGTGTAAGGTTCGATCCCCTGAGCGGACCGATAGATGTAAACATCTGTAGTCTTAAACTCCTCTAGAATTTCACTGATTTGAAACTACTGTTGACGCATGTCGCCCTACATATCCAGATTTTCCCTGAAATCCTCAACAATCAAAGATGGCACGTCTCGTGCAAGCAGCTTCGTAATAGAGGGACGATACAAATGATGTTTTTTCTCACTTTTAAGGAAAATAAAGGGAGTGGGTTTTCTATGATCGAGCTTCTTATCGCCATGTCGATCACCAGTATCCTCATTCTTGGTACTGCACAATTAACTCTCCATTCTATTCACCTCAAACGTAAGAGTGATTGTCTTGTCAGGGCCGCAGAACTAGCGTCCACAACGCTCGAGCACTTCAAATCCCTCCCCTATGACAGTATGGAACTGGAAGACGCAGAATACGAAGAAAGTATCGAAGATGAACGATCGAACCATCTGTTTTTTCGAGGTTGGACGATCCGGAGAGTTTCTGCAAGCCTGAAAAAAATCGAAGTGGATTGTTTTGCCAAAAATCATCCACGCAAAAAAATGCGAGTTGCCCTATTTTTTTCAAGAGAATTAGGATTCTAAACAAATGGAAAAGGTTTTTAAGATTATGGTTAAAACAAAACGCTCCAATGCAGGCTTCTCCCTGATCGAAAGCTTGCTTAGCCTCTCGCTTTTCCTTTTTATCCTTGTCTCCAGCCTAGAATTCTTCATTTCAACACGGAATCATTTCTTTGATCTTAAGGATGAACAGGAAGTCAATCAGGCGGCATATGCAACACTGGATAAGATTCGGCTGGACTTGTGTGAGAGTGGTCGCGGCCTGATCGCTCCGCAGTCTGCGGGATTAATCGAAGCGATTCATGCAAGTGGCAATACCTTGATCATTCAGAGTAAGGATCAGGACATTCCTCTTGGAAACGACCTCGTTGCAGGCCAAACCTTTATCCCGCTCACTTCAACTGCTGGGATAAATAAAGGTCAGAATCTATGCATCACTGATCCAGAAAAAGGCGAGGTAAAAACAATCATTTCGGTCGATAAACAAGGGCTCACACTCAGCTCTGCATTGAACTCGTCATACGCAAAGGATGACGCGACAGTCGCTCTCATAAGAACAGTATCTTTTTATCTTGATACTCACAGCGGAATCTTGCGTCGAAAGGTAAACGCCAGCCCGGCTCAACCACTCCTTGAGGAAGTAGACTCTTTCGACTTTGCCTACGAAGTGGCATCCAACATCATCTCACTTAGCTTGACACTCACAACAAAAGAGGAGAAAAAATATGAGACTTCCATCTTTCCAAAAAATATGGCGCTGGTTTCAGCACAATAAATCCTCAAAAAGCTCACAAAAGGGAGTCATGACTCTCGTGTCAGTCTTACTAGTCATCGTATTTTCCACCCTTGGATTGGGTATGATCTACCTGTCCCAAATCTATCTCAAAATGAGTGCTTTCAAGAAAAATTCAATCATCCTCGATTACGCCTCAGAAAACGGCGTCAAACAAGGTTTTGACCAACTTGTTCAACTGCTCTCCTTAAAAAGCTCTCCTTTGATCATCACAGAGGAGAGGAGAAGTGAGTTACAGAGTGATGCAATGGGCAAAGGAATGGATACCGTCGTAGAACTCCTTGAGGAGGAAATCCCTCTGATACGTGCTGAAACCTGGGAAAATTTAAGGTGGACATCTATAACAACATTTTTTCTGCAAAAATTCTATGACTATGAGGACTATTTCCGCACAATCTATACGGGACTCATCGATTCTGAAGGAGCGATCGAAAATTTCAGACAGGTCAGATATTCGAGTCTGGAGACGGCACTGGAGATATCCATAGGCAACATTCCTCTGTCTATGATCCCTTTACTTGTGGATAAGAACCTCCCGCAAGGTCAAAAAGAAAACTTCTTGTCACAGAACAACATCAAGCTCGCCATATCTGGGAAAAGCCCTCTCCCCCCTCACGCAAGTTTTTCTCAAGGAGAACTTCTTCCTCAGGATGCTCTCCCTCAGATCAACGAAGCTCTGAAGATCAAGATTTTTAACCCTCAAGACCTATCGACAGCAAAGCTCCGGGCGGCGCTCGGGTTGGAGCTTTCGAATGATCCGGTTCCAGATGGCGTTTACCTAATTCAGGACGATTTAGGCCTGGGAGGGATTTACGTAGAGGGAGATCTTTTGGAAATGATACTCGCCATCAAGTACGAATTCCAGGTCATATCGTTTGTGATGGAGATCGGCCAATGGACTCTTTGGTTCAGCCCGAGTGAGGAAAAAACAATTTTATCCACACCTACTGAAACTCAGAATTTTGATCTGACTCCTCGTGGAATCATCATTGTCGACGGAGCGATTCAATCACTGGGTGGGGGCATAATCGACGAATCCGGCGTCATAACCATGGTCAAAGACCAGGAGATTCCCTGTGTTCTTCGTGGAGTCAACCTCAGTATTGTCTCCTCTGATGAAATAGCCCTCTCTTCGCATCTGATCCATGAGGGAGTCGACTGGCAGGATGGGGTTCCCTACATCAAAGACTCGAACTCTCAACTCCATATCTTTGCCGCCGGCCGGGATTTTGAAGGGAAGGGAGAAAGCGCCGGACAAATCGTGATGAGCGCAGATTCACCGGAAGACATGAAGATCCAAGCTTCATTGACTGCATCGGGACAGGGGATCACTTTTGAGGGCAATGAAAAAACTGCTCATCTCCTGGGAAGCCTCCAGACTACGGATTACGAATCAAACGGTAATGAACTCAACATAACTTTTGACGAAAGGCTCACCCATAATGAGGAATTTCTTCGAAATGCACCAAAGTCCGCTCAGCCAGTGATCCATCTATTTTCCTTCAGGGTTTTGGAATGGAGGGAATATGAATAAACGCACATACGGTTTTTCACTCATCGAAGTTGTTATATCCATCGCAATTCTAGGTCTTTTCATCACACTCCTTTCCCATTCCTTTACAAATCAGGCACCCAAATATCAGCTCAAAAAAGCAACATGGGAAATCTATTCTCGTTTGAATTATGCCCGTTACAAGGCCATTTATAGAGGGATGAAATACAAAGTGAGCTTCGAGTCAAACAGTTACGTGCTTGAAAAATTCGACGATCCTAAAGGTGAATGGAGAACCGAACAACGGAGCTTTCTCGAAGGAGTGACAATCACAGCCAACAACTCCCCCATTTTCCACCCAAGAGGAACCGTCTCCAACCTGGCATCCATCACAGTAGAAAACTCCCGGGGACAATACAAAATCAGCATTGCCATTTCCGGCCGCATCAAAGTCACTGAAATGTAGAATCTATTCCCCGGATGGACCGACAATGGTTTGGGCCTTTATATATGTTGGGCTATTATCTTTCGAACACTACCTTGCCATCTACAATCGTGTGTGTTACTTCTGTTTTCAGGATATCTGCCTCCGGAATCTCGATCAGGTTTTTATTAAAGACCGTGAAATCTGCCAGCTTTCCTTCCACGATGGATCCACGGATGTCGCCCTCAAACGCCGCAAACGCATTGTTGATGGTAAATGCCTTGATAGATTCTTCCACCGAGATCTTCTGCTCCGGAAACCAGCCTTCCTCAGGCGTGCCCTTCAACGTCTTCCGCGCAACAGCCGCATAGATCAGATACTTCGGATGCATGTGGTAGAGGGCCGCACTCGTTCCCGGCCAATCCGAACCAAAGCTCAACATGGCGCCATTATCCAGTAGCGACTTAAATGCATAGGCCCCTTTGCAGCGCTCATGGCCGATCCTCTCCTCCATCCAACGCATGTCATCGGAGATGTGATAGGGATTGATTTCTGCAATCACGCCCAATGCCTTGAACCTTGGAAAATCCTGGGACCGAATAACCTGGGCATGGATCACCCGAAATCCCGCTAAATCCACGCCTTCGTTTTGCAAGCGCTCATAAAGGTCGAGCATCTCTGCCACACCCCGCGTTCCGATCGCATGCACGTTAGGGACAAAGCCACCCTCGATCCCGACCTTGATCAGGTTGTACATCTTTTCCATGTTCCGTGTTTTGTATTCCGGGGGGTCATCCGAGGTGTGCCTTCGCCAGTGCCCGTAATTATCGGGCTGATCATTATAAGGCTCATAAAAAAGTGCTCCATGCGTTCCCATGATGCCGTCGATGTATCCCTTGAGTGCACCATACCGAAGCCACGAACTTTTCTCTTTGGTCTTCGGATGGAGGCCCATGGTGAGGCCTTGCTCTTTGAGCTCTGCACCCCTTGCCAAATCCGGCCGCAACCACACACGGCAGGTCAACTCACCATTATCCTGAAGTTCGACAAAACGTTCTGTTTGGTCCGGTCGGGCAATATCATGGATCTCCACGATTCCCGATTCCCTTAAAGCTTTGAGGGCAGCTCGATTTTCATTGAGCATTCTGTTGTGCGATTTCGGCTTTACAGAGGCCCTCATCTTATCAAAAGCGGGAGAAGGATTAAGTATCACTCCTGTCGGTTTTCCATCTTTGCCAAGGACCATTCCTTTAACTTTCCCAGTCTCTAGATCTGCAGCTTTGAGGGCAGCTGTATTGGCCAGCCATTCCTTATAATCAAAACGGCAGAGGAAACAGGGATTGTTGGGTGTCAGATCATCGATCATGGAACGATTTGGGCGCCACGGTTCGGCTTTCTCCGATCCCTTCTCACCGGCATCACCCAGAGCCCACTGCTCATAAGCCCCCCAAAGGCCCCTGCTGATCCACTCTCCATCATCCAGAATTCCAACCACACGGCCGATCTCCTCGCGCAATCCTTCCTCATCGGAAACCATCATCAAGTTCGCATCGAGTATCAATCCGCCAGCCGCATTAAAATGGACATGACCATCGATGATCCCCGGCGTCACAAACTGACCCTCCAAATCAATCACTTTAGTCTCATCACCAATGTATCTTTTCGCTTCTGTATCGCTCTGACAAACCGCTGTGATCTTATTCCCAGACACAACCAACGCTTTGGCCGTCGGATTGGCCTCTTCAACCGTCCAGATGTCCCCGTTGAGCAGAACTAAATCAGCAGGTTCGGGCTTTTGTGTGCATGCTGTTAAACTAAAGAAACAAACAGCACAGATCAAAACAAAATACACACACAAACCGGCTTTGGAACTTTTTCTCATGATTCCTCCTCAATCCATAACCTCTGTATTGAAGACTCGATTAGGACGAAACGATTATATCTTCGAAAATAAATTTTTGTCAAAAGAGAATTAATCCATATTTAGAAAATAACTTCTGTTCAATTATATTTATCCTGTGATCGCTTTTATTTTTAAAACTAATCCTTCGATATCCAGGACTTCTGCTCTATCGCCACGTGTAAAGGGATCGTCACTTGTTGCCGCCCAGATCGAACCATGGACAAAAATTTTTCCCTCGGTTCCACTCCATTCCCTAATCTCGCCAACCTCACCGATCAAACCTAACGGTCCTGTAACATGTTTTCTTTTCTTTTTAAGAATCAGCCAGGCCAACGGAATTATTGCATGTTCAACAATTTCAAAGAGAATATACGCCAGGATAATTCCAACAGTGATTTTCAAAAACATTGGCATCGGCTAATTCCAATTATTTTATCTGTTCTTATA
>JBATYS010000267.1:0-10040 GCA_049674205.1 Candidatus Aminicenantaceae bacterium | reverse complement strand
TCTCTTTGTGCTCCGAAAATTTCGCCCTGCTCCATTATGCGCAAGGCATGTTCTGTTTCTATCTTCACGAAGGGCGGGGAGACATTGTCGTTCCGGAGCAGGAACAACCAGCGGAGAGATGTGCGTTTTACGTGTTTGGCGGGCCCCCCTATCCAGTACGGATCGAGGAGAGCAAAGGCTTTTTTAGAAGCTGTGTAACAGAATGGCGAGCCACGGTCCAACCGGCAATCATCCAACTGCAGACACTTCTCGTTCTGGCAGGCTTCCTTGTGCACGATGATGTTCTCGCATTTGCTGTTGTCGAAGAGGGGCGCAAGATCGGCGTAGGATTCCACGGCGTTTGTGGCCATGAAGAGCTTCCTCTCGACAGAATCCGCCACAGCAGTACCGCCAGAGTACCTGGCGAAAACGGTATCATTGGAATGAAGCCGGAATCTCGGGTCCTGGAGGAGGGAGAAAAAGAGCTCTGTTTTTTTTGTCCCTTTGGGTCCGATCAGGAGGACTCCCAGGCCGTTAATGTCTGCGACCATTCCTCGAATGGAATGAACACTGAACAACCTTTCGGACACATCGGTCACCAGGCCCAATGCGAGACTGCGGAGAGGGCCGTAATTATCGGTATTGACGAGTACTCCGGTTTTTGTTTCGGAATTGTAGTACGTGCGGGATTCTCGACCCGCTATATTGTCCACCGCATAGATGATGCCGTGTGGTTCCAGGTCGGCCTCCAGCTGTGCGGGGTACCAGTTTTCCATCCAAAAATCGTAAAGGTGAGAGACATTGGTACGCAATTGGACGATAACACCGTTGATGTTGGCATTCCATTCGAAGTAATTGGCGTAACTGAGATGAGACTCCATCTCGGCGATAAGGGCATCCCTCATCTGGATCGAAATGTTTGAATCCACAGGCGCAGATTTTTTAAAATGTGTCACTGCGTTGTTCAAAGCGACGCGTTTGACCTTTTTCGCCGTCTTCAACCGGGAGAGAGCATCGATGATCCTATCCATAGCTTTTTCGATGTTTTCCATGGAGGTGGCATAGCTCAGCCGGATGTAGTCATCAGCTCCGAAGGCATCCCCCGGGACGACGGCCACATTGGCCTCTTTGAGGAGGTAGTAGGCCATGCCGTATGAATTGCGCAATGGTGTGTTGTTGAACTCTTTATCATAGTAAGCCGAGAAGTTCGGGAAAAGGTAGAATGCCCCTTGCGGTTTAAAACATGAGACCTTGGGTATCGATTGCAGCCGGGTCAGGGCATAGTTTCTTCTCCTCTGGAATTCGGACACCATTTTCGAGACTTCATATTGAGGGCCGGTCAAAGCCTCCAGGCCTGCTTTTTGTGACACTGAACAGGCGTTGGATGTCGTGTGACTCTGGATCTTTGCCATGCCATGGATAATGTCTGAAGGCCCGGCGGCATAACCCAAACGCCATCCCGTCATCGAATAGGATTTGGACAAGCCGTTGATGATAACCGTTTTTTTCTTAATGTCCTCTCCTAAAGACGCAAAGCTGTGGAAGCGAAAGCCTTCATACACCAACTTGTCGTAGATCTCATCTGCGATAACGTACACATCCTCTTCCAGGATGACATCTGCCAGAGCTTCGAGCTGGTGCCTTGTGTAGGCAGCTCCTGTCGGGTTAGAGGGGTTGTTAAGGATAAGAGCCTTTGTTGCAGGCGATATGGATGCCTTAAATCTGTCCGGCGTCAGTAGAAAACCGTCCTCTTCTTGTGTGGAGATGATAACGGATTTTCCCTTTGCCAGAGAGACAGCATGGGGGTAAGTGACCCAGTAGGGGGCCGGAATAATAACTTCGTCGCCTTCGTTGATCAGAGCCTGGATGAGGTGATAGAGGGAACTCTTTGCTCCAGATGAAACGATGATCTCATTTTTTTCATAGGTGAGTCCGTAATCTTCCTTCAGCCGCGAGATGATGGCATCCTTGAGGGGCGGGATCCCGTCAGCCTGAGTGTACTTGGTGAAATTTTCTTCGATGGCCCGAATCCCTGCGGCTTTGATGTTGTCCGGCGTAGGGAAGTCGGGTTCGCCGACGCTTAAGTCGACAATGTCCACCCCGGCTGCCTTCATGGCTTTGGCTTTGGTCGTCACCTTCAGGGTGGGAGATTCACCAATTTGATTTGCCTTTTCTGATACCATGATACCCCTTTTTCAGATGTGAGATTATTCTTCGTCTTCGGTTTTTTCTTCGATTTTGAATTTTTCCTGAAAATACTTCTTAAGGTCAATCCCCGTGAGAGACTCCACGACATCGGGCATCTGGGCGAGAATATCAGCAACCTGGGATGTGATCTTGGTGGCTCCTGTTCCCTTGTCGCCACCCACAAGCACGATCTTATCGACTTTAGAGAGTGGTTCAGCTACGGCTCTGGCCAACTCTGGAAGGGTCTGCAGATACATCTCGAGGATTGCGGCATGGTTGTATTTCTCCCACGCTTGGGCTCGCTTTATCATCGTTTCCGCCTCAGCCAGGCCTTTCTGTCGGATCTTCTCTGCCTCTGCGACGCCTTCGAGCTTGAGAGCTTCTGATCTTCCCCTGGCTTCTGCATGAATGCGGAATTCTTCGGCTTCGGCTTCAGCCTTGATCTGGTATTTCCGTGCATCGGCAGGTTTGATCACACTGGCATCAAGTTCCTTTTCTCTGCGCTTGATCTCCATCTCTCCTATCTTAATGGCCTCTTCTTTTTCGATGAGGTGAACTTTTCCCTCTTCTCGCTTGATCTCTTGATTAAGGCGAAATCGTTCGAGCTCGTAGGCGAAATCGGCCTGTGCTTTTTTTTGGTTAACGGCGACTTGTGATTCTGCCTTCTTTGCTTCGTTTTCCCATTGAGATTTGGCAATGAGTGCATCTGCATTCAATCGGGCGATTTCCCCTTCCTTGCGGGCTTGCGATGATTTGATCACGGCCTCTTTTTCTGTCTCCGCTTCGGCGATCGCTGCATCCCTCTTGGCTGCTGCGATGTTAGGTTTGCCCAAGGCATCCAGATATCCCTGTGTATCGCTGATCTCTTTGAGCGCGAAAGATATCAGGGAGAGCCCCATCTGGGTGAATTCCGCTTCCACAGATTTAGTGACTTTGTCTGCAAATTCCTGCCGTCCCCTGAATATCTCTTCCACGGTCATAGTACCGATGGCGGCTCTCATCTTGCCATCCAGGATCGTCCCTGCCACATCCCGGATCCCATCTTTCCCAGATCCCAGGAACTGTTCGGCAGCGCGGTCTATGGAATCCTCATCGGATTTGATCTTGACCTGAGCTGATGCGTCAGCCATGATGGTGATCCCTCCATGCGTGAGCACTTCTGGCGTCTTGATGCTCAAATTGATGACTTCAATGGGTAAGACATCCACAGTTTCTAAAAACGGCCAGACAAATGTGCCACCCCCTAACCGGTAGCGATACCCGACCCTTCTTTTTGTGCCATCAGGAGCATAGATTGATTTTTTCCTACCGCCGGAGATGATCAGGACTTCATTGGGGCCGACCTTGCGGTATTGTTTAGAGAAAAGGAGTGCGAGTAAAACTAGAAAGACGATTATGATTCCGAATAATATCAATGTGGAGACTAATGACATCTCAACCTCCTTGGCAGATTGCCCGTATTTGTGCGGTGGTGAACGATATCCACCCGAACACGGTCAAAAATTTAAAGAAACAAACATATTACCCTTAAAGCCGAATATTTACAAGTCTAATATTTCCCTAAAATATGCGATCGTCTTAACGAGGCCCTCTTCGATTCCGATCTTCGGCGCCCAATGGAGTTTGTCCTCGGCGTTGGTAATATCGGGACATCTTCGGGGTGGGTCATCTTCGGGCATGTGCTCGTGAACGATTCGGGATGAGCTGGATGTGAGTTCTATGATTTTTTCTGCCAGAGCGAGGATCGTGAATTCATCCGGATTCCCTAGATTGACCGGTCCGATGAAGTCATCGAGTCCCATCATAGTTATTAGCCCCTCGACAAGGTCGGACACGTAGCAGAAGGAGCGCGTCTGAGACCCGTCACCATAGACAGCAAGAGGCTCTCCTCTCAAAGCCTGAACGATGAAATTGCTGACGACACGACCGTCGTCGATGGCCATCCGTGGTCCGTATGTGTTGAAGATCCGGGTGATCTTGATGTCGACTTTGTTCTGTCTGTGGTAGTCCATCATCAGTGTTTCGGCGACTCTTTTTCCTTCATCGTAGCAACTCCGAAGACCTATGGGGTTGACATTCCCCCAGTATTCCTCGGGTTGTGGATGGACTTCGGGTGAACCATAGATCTCCGAGGTGGAGGCGAGCAGGATGCGCGCTTTGGTCCGTTTGGCTAAGCCAAGCATATTGATGGTTCCCATGACGTTTGTTTTGATGGTTTTGATAGCATTGTACTGGTAGTGGATGGGAGAGGCAGGACAGGCAAGGTGATAGATCCTATCCACTTCGACGAGAATTGGATGGATGATGTCATGTCGAATCAGCTCAAAGTAGGGAAAAGCGAAGAGATGTCTGATGTTATCCTTACTGCCAGAGAAAAAATTGTCGATACAGAGGATGTCTTCGTCTCTTTCCAGAAGTGCTTCACAGAGATGGCTGCCCAAAAAGCCGGCGCCTCCAGTCACTAAGATTCGGTTCATTTAAGTTTCTCCTGTTCCTTCCCGCGCGCTCATCGATGGTGGCTCGATCAATTGTATGCCATAAACAGAGGGCTTTTTTGCTTGAGGACCTCTCTTTGCGCGGTGATGAGGGCTTGGATGCCGTTATCGGCAAGATCCAACAGGGCATTGAACTCCTTTTTGGTGAACGGTGTTTTTTCAGCGGTGGCTTGGATCTCGACAATCTGCCCGGAGTCAGTTTCCACGACATTCATGTCTGTCTCAGCGTTGGAATCTTCGATGTAATCCAGGTCCAGCAACATATTGCCCTCCACGATGCCCACACTCACAGCGCTGACAAGATGTTTAAGGGGCATCTGGTCGATGACGTGGTTGTCCATCATTTTTTTCAGGCTCAGGGCTAACGCCACACATCCAGCTGTGATCGATGCCGATCGAGTTCCTCCATCGGCTTGTATAACATCACAGTCGATGATGACAGTCCTTTCCTCCAGAATCCTGAGATCGGTCACAGCACGCAGTGATCTCCCGATGAGACGCTGGATCTCCTGGGTCCTGCCGGAAATACGCCCAGGGGTTCTCTCTCGATTGGTCCGTACCTCAGTAGAGCGAGGAAGCATAGAGTATTCCGCCGTGATCCATCCCTTTCCGCTCCCCTTCAGGAATCTGGGGACTTTCTCGTCGATAGTTGCTGTGGCCAGGACTTTTGTTTTCCCCATTTCGATAAGAGCAGAACCATCGGCATATTCCATATAATCTGGCATGATGGTAATCGGTCTGGTAACGTCAAATTCGCGGTCGTTAGTCCTCATGATCGTCTTCCTCATCACTGTAAGATTTCTTTGAATTATAAAAGGATAATATAACACTCACAACCAAAGTTCAAACCCCTTGGATTTTAGGTTGAGTGCGCCATCTGTCATGGAACCAGAGCCAGAATTCGGGCCTATCGCGTATTTGATCTTCGATGATTTTTGTGCACTCTTGAGTGATACGTTGAACATCTGCACTGTGGTCTCCCGTAGGAGGGAATTCAAGCCCCTCCAGCAACTGGACATGATATCCTCTCGAAGCTGTTGGCATACAAAAAACGGGAATGATGGGGGCGCCCGTCCGGAGGTGAAATGTGGCCAGGGCCGGCGTTGTCCCAGCCAGCTTCCCGAAGAAATCGACAAAGATAGCCTGGTCATGGAGGACATTCTGGTCTATAAGAATAGCCACGATCTTGTTTTCTTTGAGGGCCCGTAGCGTATGGCGTGTGGCCTGTTGTTTGTAGATGACTTTTGCACCAAAGCCTTCCCGGAGTGCAAGGAGTTCATTTTCGAGACGTTTGATATCCAGAGCCCTAGCGATAACGTTGAATTCCCCCAGCTTGGAGATCGGAATAATCCCCAATTCCCAGTTTCCATAATGAGCTGTGAGGACAAGAGCTCCTTTCCCTTTCTCAAGAGCATTCTGGACATGTTCTTCGCCATCCATGCTGAGCAGTGCTTCTTTTTTTTCTTCAGATAGGCTCGAAAACTTTATTATGTCAAAGAGAACTTTGCCAAAATGTTCGAAGGAGCTCTGTGCTATCCGCTTCTTATCCGCTCTGGAAATCTTTTCTCCGAAGGCAATGTACAGATTTTTAAGGGCGATTCTTCGGTGCTTCTTATCGAAACAGTACACGGTACGCCCTAATATCCGTCCAAGTGTCAGACAGACTTTACGGGGGAGAAGTCTAATGAGACCTTTGAATCCCAGGAATAGCACATGAACAACCTTGTGTTCTGTTTCAGGCATCAGGAAGGCCTCTCCTTTTGAGCATTGAAAATGCTCTCGCAAAAAACTCCTCATCTGTTTGGATGCCGATCTTTAGGTAATACGTCGGGATATCTTGAAGCGCTTGGTTATCTTTGATCTTGATAGCATCTTTTTCTGTGGTGATACAGATATCTGCCTTCTGGGCGTTGAAAAACTCGACGATCTGTTTCATGGACTCTGATGGATAGGGATGATGGTCGGGAAACGAGATGAAATGGACCGGCTTTATTCCCGTGCGTTCGAGGAGCGTACGGAATCTCTCTGGACGTGCAATTCCGCAGAATGCGAGCACTCGTTTTTCCTCTAAGACCGATACGGATTCCTCTATTCTGTCCAAATTATAGAAACCTTCATTGGAGACAGAATAAGAAAACGTGTCCACATCTTGAAGGTTGTAAAGGACGCCCTGGTCCGTCTTGTTGTCGGAACCTTCTTTGAGCAGAAGGATATCGGCACGCTTGATGGAGGAGAGAGGTTCCCGCAGAGGAAGATCTTCTGAGGGATTGTGGAGGACGATATCAAGATCCCTGTAGAGACGCCGGTGTTGGAATCCATCGTCAAGGATCGCGACATGGAAGCCCATGTCGTATGCCTTTTCACAGGACTTAAGGCGGTTTTTTCCGACAAAAACGCCTAACTCTGGATAATTCAGGGAAACCATAAAAGGCTCATCCCCGGATTCCGTCCAGGTGCCCGATCGGCTTTTTCCGTCAGAGAGGACCCCGCCGATCCGCTCCCACTTTCCCTTGTATCCGCGTGTTATGACTGCAGGTTTGAAACCATTCTTGAGGAGGGCAGCGACTAGGGTCAAAACGAGTGGTGTTTTTTCCGAGCCACCAAAAGAGATGTTCCCCACACTCACAACAGCCAGCGGTCCTTTTTTTGGGCGCAAAAGTTTTATGCGGTAGAGCGCATTTTTGGCCTGGCAACCGCCTTGGTAAAACAGGGACAGGAAGCGAAGAACACGTTTCATTCTCTTGGACTATACACTATTCATTTTCTGCTTTCAACCCATTGTGACTCTATGTTTTTGACAGAAGGGATTTTCTTGTGATATCTATACACCAGTCAAAGATTTTGGATTTGTTGAACAAAGTATCGACATTTTTTATGAATATTTCAGGCTAGATAAAGGAGGGATGAATTGAGCAAAACTCTGAACAATTCTCGGGTAGTTTTAGTTATTGGGCTGGTGTGTGTTTTTTTTCTCTTTGTGGGAGCCCAGAGGGATAAAAGGGCGACCACACCGCGTATTCAGGAACACGTTTTGGATGGACTTGAATGGCGCTGTATAGGTCCAGCGAATATGGGTGGAAGGATCGATGATTTTGCTGTGGTGGAGAGAGAGCCAAACATCATATATGTCGGAACAGCCTCGGGTGGAGTCTGGAAGACCACTAACAACGGGATCACCTGGAAACCCATTTTCGATGACCAAACCACTAGTACCATCGGTGATGTGACTGTGGCCCCCTCTCAACCGGACACAGTTTGGGTGGGGACAGGAGAGCCGAACAACCGTCAAAGTTCTTCATGGGGGAACGGTGTGTACAAATCGATGGATGGAGGTGAGACCTGGACAAACATGGGACTTCAGGACACTCATCATATCGGGCGTATTGTCATTCACCCCACAAATCCGGATATCGTTTATGTGGCTGCTTTAGGCCACTTGTGGGGCCCGAACGAGAATAGAGGATTGTATAAAACAACGGATGGCGGGAGAACGTGGACGAACACCAAGTCCATCGATGGTAATACGGGGTTTGTGGATGTCGCAATGGACCATGATAATCCCGGCACATTGTATGCCGCCGCCTACCAGAGGCGCCGCAGGGGATGGGGTTTTAACGGCGGAGGTCCGGGCAGCGGGCTGTACAAAACGACCGATGGAGGTGAGAATTGGGTGAGATTGACCAACGGACTCCCTCAGGGGGACTTGGGTCGTATCGGCATTGACATCTACCGCCGCGATCCCAGCATCGTCTACGCAGTCGTTGAACACAAGAGCGACGGTGGTGTGTATCGGTCTGAAGATAAAGGATCGACGTGGACTAAAATGTCCAGTACGAACCCTAGGCCTATGTATTACAGCCAGATTCGGATCGATCCCAACAATGACCAGAGGATCTGGGTACTCGGTGCATCCATGTGTGTCTCCGATGATGGGGGCAAGAATTTTCGAACAGACTACGTTACCCGAGTCCATGGCGATCACCATGCCATGTGGATCCATCCTAAAAATTCCGATCATATGGTCCTTGGGTCGGATGGAGGCATTTACTTCTCTTACGATCGGGGGAAATCATGGGATTTTGTCAATGCCCTGCCCTTAGCACAGTTCTACGAGATCGGCATCGACATGCAAAAGCCTTACTGGGTTTATGGAGGCCTGCAGGATAATGGAAGCTGGGGAGGGCCCAGCTCCACTTGGTTCAGGCAGGGGATCACTAATGACGAATGGATAAAGATCGGGGGCGGTGATGGCTTTTATACTCAAGTCGACCCCGAAGATCCTACCCTTATCTATGCGGAATCTCAGAGCGGAAACCTCTTCCGTGTCGACCTGAAAACGGGGGAAAGCAAGTCGCTTAGACCTCAACCTGAGGACTTTTCAGAGCGCTACCGTTTCAACTGGAACTCACCGATACTTATCTCTCCCCATGATCCCAAAACCATCTACTACGGCGGGAATAAACTGTTTATCTCAAAAGACAAAGGCGAGACATGGGAGGCTACTGAGGACTTGACCACGCAGCAGGATCGCGAGAAGCTTGAATTGATGGGCGTTCTCCCTGAAAAAAATACACTTTCCCGACACGATGGGATCTCTTTTTACGGGGATATCACGACGATTTCCGAATCGCCAATCAAAGCCGGGCTTCTGTATGTGGGTACGGATGACGGCAATCTTCAGGTGTCCAGAGATGGGGGCAAGACCTGGAAGAATGTTATGAGCAAGGTCCCTGGGCTGCCGAAATACACATACGTGACGCGTGTAGTGGCCTCCAAGTTCGATGAGAGTTCAGCCTATGCCACTTTTGACGGCCACCGCAACAATGATTTTAAGCCCTATGTATTCAGAACTTCGGATTATGGAGAGAGCTGGACAAATATATCTGCGAAACTCCCCATGGGGAGTATCGTGAATGTTATCAGGGAACATCATAAAAATCCGAATCTCCTGTTTGTGGGAACCGAGAGGGGAGCCTACTTTTCGATCGATAGAGGGACAACGTGGACGATGTTCTTGGGCAATTTCCCCATGGTCCCCGTGGATGACATCGCCATCCATCCTCGAGAAAACGACCTGATATTCGGCAGCCACGGCCGCAGCATATGGGTGCTGGATGATATCACACCCTTGGAGCAGCTCACTCCCCAGGTGCTGGCAGACGCAGGCCATCTTTTCGACATAAGGCCAGCTGAGACTTTTAACTATTTTTCTCACAAGGGAAATTTGGGTCACAAGGTGTTCGTGGCCCCAAATCCTCCCTTTGGCGCTATGATCAGCTACTATCTTAAAGGGGAAGAGAAGGAGGTGAAGGTTTTTATCAAGAACAGTGCTGGTGAAGTGATCCGGGAGATCGAAGGAAAAAACGAAGCCGGAATAAA
>JBATYS010000266.1:0-7244 GCA_049674205.1 Candidatus Aminicenantaceae bacterium | reverse complement strand
GATTATTACCTCAACCATGACCTCTTTGGGAGTCAGCTCCTCTCCCAGCCCCAACTCCGGGTGGGGATCAATCCCTTCTCCTTTTATGGGGGGATCCTTGTGGCGAGCCTCACGAATATATTTATCTATAACGATGTAACAGCGGGCGCCGAACACCTGGATACGTACAGTAACAACATGATTTTCAGCCTGTCCACCCAGCCTATGTATGTGGCGCCGCATTTTTCTTTGAATATGAGTGTGGCCGTAGAGCAATTTCTCGAGAAGGAAGACCGGAATTTCACTTCTGGCGGTTTCATAGGGAATGCGGCCGTTGAGGTCGCAAGAGGATTCTTCTTGGAAGGATTGTACAATTTCCAATCGCGGCGCCGATCGAGAGATTGGCTCATCGAGGGAACCACAAGTCAGGATTTAAGCGCTATCTTCCGGGCAAATCCTTCTGATAAACTGAACAGTTGGATCTCTGTCTCCTATGATCCTAAAAACAAACAGTGGACCCAGTCCTTTGCCGATATCTCTTTCGAGGTCATCAGAAAATGGAAATTTCATACTCTGATCAACTATGATTTTATCCTGAATAAGCTCAACAATATCGACCTGTTTCTGGTGAGAAATGCCGGCCGTGTACAACTGCGGTTTATATGGCGAAGCTTGTCAAAACAGTTTTCTGTGGAATTGATACCGAGATGATAAAAAAAGCGGTTGTTATTTTTAGTGTTGCCAGCTTTTTAGCCGGGGGAGGGTGTGTCTCTTTTAAGATCGAACCGCGTCCCGAACCCGAACAGCTCGTAGAAACTCTCGTGCTCTGCAAAAGAGTGCTACCGGACGGGGAACTCCTGGCTCCTGCGGATATAACTACGGAATTTGTCATGGATGATCCGGATGTGCTCTGCTTTGTGGAGCTAAAAAATGTGGGACGGGCCATGACGCTTAAATGGAAGTGGTATGCCCCAGATGGGTCGCTTTTCAAAGAGACGGCCGATGTTTCTGTGAACAAAAACGAGTCTTATTTGGAGGCTGTGACCGCCTACGACGGGCTAGACATGCAGCAAGAGGAGAGCTTCAAGGGCCATTGGGTGGTTGTGATATTGGTCAACGGAGAATTAGCAGGGCGCCGAACATTCATCGTCCGCTAAGGAAGGTTGTTATTCGAATTGATCCAGAGTTTTTGCCCGGGATAGATCTTGGACCTTGAGTTGAGCCCATTGAGCGAGAGGAGGACGCTCAAGTTTATCCCGAATTTCTTGGCTATCTCAAAGGGTGTGTCACCAGATCTAACCGTGTATTGGGCGGCTCCGGAGAGATTGCCGGTCTGTATGGTTAGTTTCTGTCCCACCTGGAGTGTGTTGCTCGTGAGGCTGTTTCTCCTTTTTATTTCTGCGACCGATGTGTTGAAGGAACTGGCGATCTGGTAGAGGGAATCTCCTCTCTTGACGACGTAGACGAGCTTTTCTCCCTCGCGAACGAGCTCTCGAGATTGGGCAGAGGTTGAACTGCTTCCGGAACTGCCGGAAACTTTGAGCCTCTGTCCAGGGTAGATGGTGTACCGCCTGTTGAGCCCGTTGAGATGGGCGATGGCAGAAATGGATGTCCTGTACCGGCGGGCGATTCCTCCAACAGTCTCACCCTTCCTGACATAGTGGATGGAATAGGTGGCTTCCGGAGGGATCCAACGGGCTGTTGACTCGAGGGCAGCCAGAGTTTTTTCTCCATACCCTACGGGAACTTTAAGGGAGTACTCTCCCTCGGGTGTGGATTTATGGCGCAATTCTGGATTGAGCTTATCCATCTCGTTCGCGCTCAATCCCATGTTTGAGGAAAGAGTGGAGAGTTTGACAGGACGGTATATTTCAACGGTCTCGTAATCTATTGGAGGATCGGGTGTTGGAAGAGTAATACCGTACTTTTCTGGGTTATTGATGATGAGAATCGTGGCAATGAACCGGGGGACAAAACGAGCCGTCTCCCTCGGCAACAGTTTGTATAGGTCCCAGAAGTTATCGAGATAGTTGATCCGCTGATTCCGGATGAGCCTCTGCACCCTGAACTCGCCGCAGTTGTACGCTGCCAGTGCTGTTGTCCAATCTCCGAAGAAGGCGTGGAGCTCCTTCAAATACTGGATAGCTGCCCGCGTGGATTTTTCCGGGTCCATCCGCTCATCCACCCAGCGTGTCCGTTTCAACCCGAACCGGTATCCTGTGGATGATATGAACTGCCAGAGACCCAGAGCCCGTGCGCTGGAATAAGCATTGACCTTGAATCCGCTTTCGAAGATGGGCACCCAGGATAATTCTTCAGGCATGGCTTCTTTTCTGAGCTCCTCGAGGATCATCTCTCTGTAGAGTCCACTTCGTCTGTAAGCATCCTCGAAATACTTTCTTTCGACTGTTTGGAAGCTCTTAATCTCGGCCAGAACATCTTGGTTCTCAAATAGAGGGATGGACTTGTGATTTTCACCGACCGCAATGAGATGAGAGGCATAGATCTCTTGGATCCTCTGTGCGATCAGAAGCCTCAAGTCATTTTTTTCTTGGTTTAGAGGGGATTCCTGGGGAAGTTCCAGTTGGAGCAACAGGCTGTATGCGTCATCCAGAGCTGCTAGCGCTGTGTCTATATCTGTCTTGCTCCAGGCGATCTGTGCATCCTGGTAAGCAGAAAGTGCGTCTTCCAGGATTTCCGCTGCTGTTCGTTTTTTCTCTGGCTCTTCTTGTTCTTCTTGCTGCTCTTGTGAGATTTCTTGGATTCCCTCTTTTGTCTCTTCCATTGCGACAGGAGGGGGCTCCTCTGCTTGGACCTCTTCTGGTGGTGGTTCCTCGGTGACTGTTTCTTGAGTCGCGATTTCAGGGACCTGCTGCACCGGTTGTTGTTTGGATGAGCAACTCCAGGTAAAAACCAGTAGAGCAAGGACACTTATGAAATACAGCCAAATCTTTGATATTTTCAATTATTTTCCTGAAAAAGGGTATTTATAGCATTTCTACCCTGTTGAGTCAACAGGCATGTTTCTCTAGGATCATCTCCAATGCCGTGATGAATGATATCCAGAGTGTTCCAATTAATGATTTCGAAAACACTCTCAGTTTCCCCAGCGAGGAAACTTCGCTCGGTTACGGGCTTCCCTCACATCTCCCCATGGGAGATGTACCATGCCCGTCCAGCCCTTCACACGGTTTTCTCCACCATACAATTGGAACACTCAATAACATAATATGATTCCCGCCATCACGATTTTCTGGGACGCTTACGTTTCTCTGCTTCATTTGAACACTAATTAACAGCCGTTTCTGTCGGGCCTATTCGTTCTTCCTGTTTACTCTCTAATTTAGTCGTACGAACTCGTTCCAAATTAATTTGAATTATACAAATTGATTCATAGCTTACAACGCAAAAAAACTTCATTCTGTTTCATTAGCTGTAATAGGGGGATGCTGCACGAGGCCAGAGGCTTATCTTTTTGCCTTTAATCAGCGGTTTTTTTGAGCAGTCTGTTCGCAACTTTAAGGCCTTCTTCCTTGGTCTCGAAATCGTTATCCAACTGTTTCTGGTACAGTTTGTCCAGGATCTTTCCCATTCCGGGTCCTGGAGAGACTCCCATCTCGATCAGGTCCCGGCCCAGAATAAGAGGTTTGATGGACTCATTAGAGATATCGAGCTCTTCGAATTTATCCAGTAACCATTGGGTCTCCTCATCGAGATCCTCGACAGGTGCCTCGCTCCTCCCGGCTCTGTCGGCTGCGTCAAGAAGCACGATCATCTCGATCTCACCATTAACATCAGCGGCCAGTCTGTTGAACGCTTTTTTTGTGAGGACGTCTCTGTTCTGCCAGAGCTCAGAGGCGCGGTGATGGCATCTAATGAGAGAGAGCACGGTTTTTCGCAGGTCATAGCCGTTCCAGGAATAGATCTTGAAGCGATCAAAGATCTGTTCCGTCATTTTTTCACTGGCAATGTCGTGTCCGTAGTTGATAATAACCATCCGGCCACGTTTGAATTCCCATTGCGCAGTGGAAGCCTTACCGATATCGTGGTAGAGAGCTGCTAGAAGAAGGGCAAGTATTTTCTGTGGTTGAAAATCTCTTTTCTCGGCCAGGCGTTTGGCTTGATCCACAGTGATCTTGGTGTGTTGCCAGACCGTGTGATGGCCGTAGCGGTCTTTTTCCGGATGGAAAATAGAATCCTGGATGGATAGAGTCAGCCTGTAGAGCTCAGGAAAGAGCTGGTGCAAGGCATCCAGCATGAAAAGCTCCTCAAGACCTACGGATGGCATGGGTGATTCAAGGAGTATCCGGAAGAACTCTTCATTCACGCGTTCTATACTCAGGCCAGCAAGGTCGATCGTTTTGGAGATGTCATAGATATCGGGATCGATAGAAAAACCCAAGACTGAAGCAAAACGCGCCGCCCGAAGGACGCGCAAGGGGTCTTCTGGAAAAGCCTGGCGGTTTGTCAGGCGAATGATTTTTTGTTTGATGTCTTCGAGACCATCCAGGGGATCATTGACTTCTCCATCACTCAGCCGGACTGCTATACTGTTGCATCGGAAGTCGCGGCGTTTCAGGTCCTCTTCGAGGGGAAGGTTGGGGTCTGAAGAGATGATAAAATCCTTGTGTCCCCGGACTTCAGCTTCACTCGGAAGATCCTTTCGGGGAAGAGCGATGTCATAGGTTTTTCCCTTGGTGTTGAACTTGATGATCCCAAAGCTTTTCCCCACCTGGTCGACTTTACCGTATTCCATAAGACGATCGATAATCTGCTCGATAGTAAAATGAGTGATCAGAATATCAATCCCCTCATCTTTGGCGCATCCCAGGATCTTGTCGCGGACATAGCCGCCGACAATGTATACATCTTCCCCGAAGTGCTCGATGAAGAGCGCCTTATCTCGAAAATCCAACTTAAGTGTCATCGGCCTCTATTATATATTGTCTCGTAGCAGGATTGCCAGATACATCTGCCTCAGGGATTTGTTTGGGAAAACTTGGCGAGGAGGTCTGACACCGCATCTTTGTGGAGCGTGATGGTGAGCATCTTGAGTTTGACGTAGTCATCCCTGTACATCAAGTAACCCGGAAGCTGTCCTTTTTGGGCACTGCCCCCCGAATCTTTGATTAAGAACCAGGTGTGATCCCCAGCTTCCTTGATGCCGACAGCATGGATGGCATGGTCGTCGGTGGATGTTTTTATATTAAACCGGAACTCACGGCTGTCCTGATCGATGAGCTGCGGATGGATATCAAAGGTCGGGATGATGGCGATGTCGTCATCCCCACTGATCCCGGGCTCTGAGACGTCCCCGCCGAAGTCCACCGAGTATCCGTTCTTGAGTGCACTGACAATGGCCTCATAAAACTCATCGAGAGGCACGTTGTAGTATTCCTCGCTGTGCCACCAGTTATCCGGGACTCTGAACTCTCCCTTTGTGTAGAAAGGTATGTATTTGAAGCTGATCAACGACACATAGTCGTCCAAAGGAATCTGAAGGATCTCATCCAGGTATTCTTTAGGAGTAATGGTTCTTCCGTTGGCCTGGATCGTTTCCGGCGGGGCCCCTAGATACTTGTTCAGGATGCTCTTCACATAGGAGACCGCCTTATCCTCATCCCAATAGCCATGTTCTTTGCAGAACATCAAGTATGTGTCGATCTCCTTGAAGAGCTGGCTGTGATCGTGTTCCGTCTGCCCTGGGAGTAATCCGGAGTACGCCGAAGCTGGAACCACACCATATTCCTTCATCCGGGCGATAACGGCATTGTGCTCAGAACCGGAAGTGAAGAGCTGATCTCCCTTTTTCTGAATAAAACCTCTGGCTTTTTCGAGGAACTCCCAGTACACCGTATAGAGTTCAGAGAGCTTGAATTCCCCTCTGCCCAGCCTTTTCAGCTCGGATTCAAAAAAAGATGTGGTGGCAAAACACCAGCATGTGCTGGTTCTGTTCTGGCGGACTGGAGGATTGTGGAAATATTGTGTGAATTCATCGAGAGACAGTGGTTTTTCGACTAGAGAGAGGTCCGTTGCTAGATAAGTTCTCTCCCGCCCCCGAAACTCATGTGTTTTATAGAAGACAACATTTTTGTCCTGGATATCGCTCTCTCCGATCTGGATCGTCTGTCTCTGGCTACTCTTCTGTTCCGGGCTGCACACATTTAAAGCGCAACACAGGGAAATAACCAATACACAGAGAGGAAGGAAAATGGCATTTTTTCTCATAGGGCTCTCCTTTTTTGGTGGATTCATACCATAGGGATGATATATTAGCGCCTCAAAAACTTCAAACTCTCCGCAAGTATTCCCAAATCTGTGATGATGTCAATCCGAGTGATCAGATTGTATGATATCTAAAACGAAATTCCGTCTCAGTTTCCCCAGCGAGGAAACTTCGCTCGGATCCGGGCTTCCCTCACATCTCCCCTTGGGAGATGTACCATGCCCGTCCAGCCCTTCTCACGGTTTTAGTTGATTTATTAAGGTCTTTCCCTGTAGCTTCTTTCTCTGCTGCTCTAATCCTTTTTTGTTTTTCCAGGTCTTCTTTATAGACTTGCATGAACCATTTATCGTGAAGCTCATCGAATGGATCCGTCCAAAATGCATCTACATAACCATCCATCACACTTATATCCCTGATTCTGCCTTTTCTAAGTGTAATCTTTTTAAAGGCCATCATAACCAAGCGACGTTGTCCCATAGCATCGAGCTTATCAAATTTTTCACTAATATCGCTGCACAATGTTAACGCATCCATGATCTCATCTAAGTGTCCCTCGCTCATTTCATCTAATGAATCGATCTGAGCTTTGATGGTTTCAATCTCTGTTTTAACTTCCATTATCTCTTCATGAAATTCTAAGGCTAATTCTGAGTGTTCTTCCAAAGCTAACTTTCTGACGAGACCTTTTTTCAACATTTGCTTCTTTTTTAATTCAGCCTCAAAGCCTTTGCGTTGTACCTCAGCTGCTGACATAGTCTCCTGATACTCAATACCTAGAATCTCTCTTATTCTGTTGACCACGTCTTTATCATAAACAAGGTGTCTGAGATAGGCTCTGAGATAGTCGTCAATTTCTTCTTCTTTCCAATATAACTGGGGGCAGTTAATTATGTTGACTTTTTTATCACTATAGCGACCCTTCCCTATCTTCTGTTTTCTCCTACTAACGCCTGAGTGGTCGGTGCCGAATTCTTTCAGATACCAGTCAGAATCGACACTCTTTTTCATATACGTACATCGGTAATACACAGATCCCGGG
>JBATYS010000265.1:0-6627 GCA_049674205.1 Candidatus Aminicenantaceae bacterium | reverse complement strand
AGATCTGTATCACACCCATCGGTATCCCCGAAGAATGGCCCGAATCTCCCGAAAAGAAATCCCTCCAGGAGTTCGCAATCTTTGAAAAACTGATCCAGGGGATTAACTATGTGGTCCCCATAAAGCGAAAGGCCATCAAGCTCGACCCGAAGATTTATGACGACTATGTGGGCCGATATAAACTAAATGAGGAAGTCACCGTTATGGTCACAAAGGAGGGCTCTCAGCTCTTTGTGCAGGCAACAGGACAAGCAAAAATTGAGATCTTTCCTGAAAAGAAAGATGAGTTTTTCTTGAAAGTCGCTGACATCCAGATTTCCTTTGTCCGATCTGGGGAGGGGCAAGTGATCGAACTCATCGTCCATCAAGGTGGACAGGACACTCCTGCAAAAAAGATTGAGTATAGATTGAAGAGCCGATAACATCCCGATTAATTATCGCTCTTCGTTGGATTCTCCTTGTGCTCGCCCTCAGGATCCTGCGGCATTTTTCCTTTGAGTTCTAAATTGGGATATCCGTTTTGTCTCAAGGCTTCATAAACGACAACAGCCACTGCATTCGCAAGGTTGAGCGAACGTGCATCTCGACGCATTGGGATCCTGTAACACCTCTCCTTAAAAGCATCGAGGATCTCTTCATGAAGTCCATATGTTTCTTTTCCAAAAACCAGAAAGACTTCCCCAGAAAATCCTATCTCCGCATATGATTGTGTGGCTTTTTTTGTGAATAAGTAGATGTTATCGGTGGAGAGGGTTTTTACAAACTCTTCAAAGTCATTATGGTAAGTGATGTCAATTTTTTCCCAGTAATCTAAGCCAGCGCGTTTAAGGTGTTTGTCATCAACAGAAAATCCCAATGGTTTTATCAGATGTAGCCTTGCCCCCGTCGCTGTGCAGATTCGGGCGATGTTTCCAGTGTTTTGGGGAATTTCGGGCTCGTGAAGGACAATATTGATACGAAGCATGATTCACTCCCTTCTGAGATACTTTCCTCCCTCTTCAAGCAAATGAAGATCGAGAACGTTTTGTCTTATTCTAAATTTGCATATTTCTTTTTGAAAATCCAGTAGACAGGAATCCCAATAAGCACTGTCGCTATGGCGATCGACGACTCCATCGGGCGCTGGAAGAAGGCAAGAATAAGAATGGTAATTCCCGCTAATATATATACTACCGGAGCTAAAGGAAAACCCGGCATTTTGTAGGGGCTCAAATTTAACCGCCGCACTTTAAAGACGCCCAAAACGGCGAGGAGAGGGAAAATCCCCAAAGAGAATCCCATGTATGTGAGGAGTTGGTCAAATGTTCCAAAAAGCACCATAACTGCGGCAATAGCGCCTTGCAGCATGATCGATTTTGCCGGGACTCCGAATTTTTTGTGGACGTCTGAAACGAAGCGAAAAAAGTGTTTATCTTTGGCCATCGAATAATAGACTCGCGGTCCCAGGATAATGTAAGCGCTTAAAGAGGAAAACAGGGCAAAAGAGATCATTATGGATAGGATCCGCTCAAAAGATTGCCCGAAGAGATTGCCTGCAGCGAGTCCAGCGATGGATATCACTCCTTCCATATCGGGTGGTGGAACAGCATAGACATAGATCAGGTTTAAGCAGAAATATAGCAGGATGACGAGCCCTGTCCCGACGATCAAAGAACGGGGCAGGTTCTTAGACGGATTTTTAACCTCTGATCCGATGTAGGCCGAAGCATTCCAGCCGCTGTAGGCAAACATAATCCACATAAGCGACAGGCCGATAACCTTCCATCCCTCAAATCCAAAATTGAAATTTGCACCCTGCGAAAAATGGTCCCAGCTCCCTTGGCCGAATGCAAATCCTGCAAAGATCAGGCCTACGATGAGGCCCACTTTCAGGATCGTTAGCACATTCTGTACGTTTGCGCCGAATTCTAATCCTCTGGTGTGAACGGCAGTAAAAAGCACTATGATGCAAATGGCATAGAGCTTTCGTAAGATGGTGGCTTCGATAGATTCATCGAGGATCCCCAACCGCAGGATATCTGGGAAAGCTCTGGTCATGTATGCCACAAACCCGATGGCAGAGGCAGCTATGGGTGCAGAAAACCCGACAAAGAAGGATACCCAGCCACTTAAAAAACCCAAAGTTGGGTGGTATAAGCGTGAGAGAAACGCATATTCGCCACCTGCACGTGGGATGGCTGCACCGAGTTCGCCATAGCTCAAAGCTCCGCAGATGGCAATAGCTCCCCCGACAACCCAAAGCACGATCATGATCATGGGATTATGAAGGTCCTGCATCAGCAGTCCAGAGGTCGTAAATATCCCCGCTCCGATCATGTTGGCGACCACAATATTCGTTAGAGGAAAAAGACCAAGTTTTCGTTTTAAGCTGTTTTCTGAGTTATTATCTTCCATGAAAGACTTGCCTCCGAGGGCGAGGCCGGAACTGCAAACCCCGTTTAAGGATGTAATGAAATTTTGTTTCCAATCTCATGGAAAGAACAGGATAACCGATATTTCTTAAAAAAAGAAGTCAGATTTTGCGTATCCCGTTCCTCGAGCAGACTGTTTGGGAAACGGACCCTACATTTTTTGCTTACGAAGGATGAAAAAGGGGACAGGTGCCTTTTTTGATTACCTCTGGAAAAAGGTGACAGTCCCCTTTTTGGTCCCCTTTTCTTTTATCGTAAAGATGCTTTGGAGAAGACGTGATCTGGGATGGTGGCGTTAAATTCTATAGAATCTATGGTAAACTCGGTGCCTTTTCCGGCCTTGAGCACATCCCGGAAGATGACCTCATCCGGCACCCACCGATTTTCGATCTGACTGACATGCTTCACCTCAGTCGTTTTGAGGAGCTTGCCGCTTTTGGCAAAACGCTCCTCCTTTAAGGCTACGTATCGTTCCTTGTCCACCCACACCTTCCTGGAATGGTAAGCGATGTCTTCTTCTCCCTCTTTAGCCGTGAGCTCCAGAACCCAGCATGGGCGATCCTCGTAGAGCTCCTCGCTGACGACATTGGCATTATAGAGGTTTTCCATCCTCCGATCTTCCATCATGTCTTCATAAGAAAGGTCCGAACCCATCACCGATTGCCTCAGCATGTGACCCGAGATCTTTATCGTCCGGTCTGTAGATGGAGAATATGTCCAAAGCTGGTCTCCAAGCTTTAACATCTTGGTGCCCTTTTCCCGGGGAGGTGCCAAATATTCCGTGAATGATTTTTCATCGCCCTGGATCCATGATTTGGATTCCACGGTCCGGCTTCCCCGGCGGCCGTGGATGATCATCTTCCCCAGGTAGATCTTGTTGTCCGAGCCGATGTTCTCATCGAGCTTCTGGAGTATCCATTCCCCCGAAGGCGTATCTTGAAGGGCAAAGCTTTGGATCACGATAATACTTGCGGCTGTGGCCATAAAGATGATGAATACTGCCCATATTATCCGTTTCATGCCTCTAACTCCTTGATCAACTGAAATGTTTGTCGTCTATAGATTCCCATCCCTGAGATTGCGGCTCCCAGGAATGTGGCTCCAAGGCCCGGGATAAAACCGATAATATGGCTGAACCATGTGACTTTGGCCCGCATGACATTTCCGAACATCATGGTCGTATTATCCATCATGGAGCTGATATCGAGACCTACTGCCTGAAAATAATAGGAAATGGATAGTCCTAACACTGTCCCGATGACGGTTCCGATACACCCGATGATCATGGACTCTGTGATCATGGAGCGATACAGATGCGTTTTGGTCTCCCCCATCGCAAGTCGCACGCCGATCTCCCCGTACCGTCTGAGGCTTCCCATAAGTCCTGCGTTCCAAAGGACCAAGGACATGGCCCCGACAAAAATGAAGATCATGGCTTTTGACATAAGATTGATCATACCCAGATAATCCGCTATTCCTGCCTGGCTGTAGAGCGTATCCATTACAGGCGAGAATTCATCACTTTCATTATGGTGCTGCGTATTGAAGCGAGATGCGGTTGCCGCAGCGATTTCATCCCGGTAGATGAAAGCTTTAAAAAAACCCAGGATTTCACCTGTCGCATCCTCCATATCCATAGCCGCTTGTATGTCTCCGAAATCTGCAATCATAGCTCTGCGGTCCATGGCGGCGACACCGAACCGGATCGTCCCTGCCACGGTAAAATTGGTAACTGCCATACTACCGTACATCGTCGAGCTTATGAGAGTGGCGGTCTCCCCTGGCTCGACTCCGAGGCTGACCGCAAAATCATCGCTCAGAAGGATCTCGCCGGGTTCTTCAGGGATGTGACCGCGCACCAAGGCATTCTGCAGATTTAATATCTCAGGTTCTTGGGCTTCGCTCGAAAGAAGATCCACGGCCATTCCAACTACCGGTCCCTGGGATCGTGTTTCCCCTTGGGCATCGGGAATATCCAAAAGTCCTCCGTAGCGGATACGTGGAGTCCAGATGAACTCTGGAAAGTCACTCCGCAATTCCCGCATCAGGGATTCAACGCCGATGTAGGCCAGATCATTGGGGATCTGGTCTGCTTCTTCCGCATAAGCACGGGACATGATCCTCACATGGCCTGAGCTGAATTTGGCACTGGATTCCATCATGTTATCTCCTGCCCCGATGACCCAGCAGTATCCAAACACAGTGAGCATGACTCCAGCCACAACAGTCAGAATAGGAAACAGGCTCCGGGATTTATCTCGAAGGATCCCTTTGAGCAGGAACTTGATCATGACATCCTCCCTCTGATGGCATCCGTGGGCTCTAGCTTGGCAATTTTGCGGGTGGGCAAAAAACTGACGATCGTCGTGATCGTGAGGACCAGTACCGTGGTCCCTATAACAAGTCCGACACTGTATGCCGGAAAGATCTTCTCTCCGATGGCAAAGCCGAAACTGTCCATCGAATCAGGGAGAGCCCAACCATTCTTTGCAAACAGAGTGAGCAATGGGATGCCGTAAGCAGCGGCTACGATCGCGGCAAGAACCCCATGTAAGGCTCCTTCCAGGGTGAAGAGCTGTATAATCTTCAATCGCGTCATTCCCATAGCCATGAGGGTCCCCATTTCCTTCCTCCGGCGGAAGATGGACAGCACTTGGGTATCGAAGATCGCCAGCATGGCAAGAAATATCAGAATAAAATACATGACCATCGCACCCGACGATTTACTCTTGACCATCTCTCTGATATCGGTATGAAGAAAATGCAGCGTTTTGAACGGCCATCCAGAAACCTCTGGAATAGTTTCCAGGTTCTTTTCGACAACGATCAAGCTCGCCTCGTTTTCCATCTGAGTGAGAGTTTGGATCATGTTGAGCGGAATCCATATCTGTGCCTGATCGATGCTCTGGACTGTCGTGTTCATGATCTGGACGATCCGGACATCCCGGGCGTCGAACGTGCCGTTTGCATCCCGCCAACGAATCGTGACCTCATCGCCCACTTCGAGACCCGTGCTTTTTGCCATCCGTGTACCGATGAGAGCGGGAAACTCTTCCTCTTCTGTATCCAAAAAGTACGAGGGTATGGAGAGGATCTTCTGTTGGGGATCGATTCCTTTGATCAGAACCGGCTGGATGCGCCTGTTGGGGTAGATCGTGCCCTGAATGACCAGGATAGGGGTTGCCTGACCGTTTTTGATCAGTGAGTTTAAGGATTCGGGGATCACACTGTGTGCATCTTCGAGTGTGAGTGGATCCAAAGGATCGTAGTTTTCCTGCCAGTATTGGCCTCCACCGTATTCAGCCTCAACGGTTGCGTGTACAACCTGCCGGTTCATTCCTCGATAGAGCCCTTGGGTCCAGACAATCGTCACAAATGCGAAGGATAGAACGATAACATTCAACCATGTGCGGATACCGGCACCCAGCAAATTCCTTACCGCCAGTTTGGGGATAATCATTGATCCACTCCTGCCGGTTTTTGTGGAGTCATGGCTTCATCTCTGGCGACCTTTCCGTCGATGAGAGTGATCTTTCGGCGCAAATAGCGAATAACTTTTTCATCGTGCGTGGCAAAAATAAATGTGGTGCTTAGATTTTTATTCAAGCGTTCCATGGTGTCCAGTATGTGATACGAGTTTTCTGCGTCAAGGTTGGCGGTGGGTTCGTCGGCTAAGATAATGGCTGGCTTCTTAACAACTGCGCGGGCGATGGCCACTCTCTGGCTTTGTCCTCCTGAGAGCTGGGCGGGCTTGGATTTGGCACGGTCGGCAAGGCCTACCCAATCCAGTGCGTCCAAAACCATCGTCTTCCTTTCTTCATGGGATAGCCGCATCAAGAGTAAGGGAAATTCCACGTTTTCATACACGGTGTAGACTGGCAGAAGGTTGAAAGTCTGGAAGATAAAACCGATATGTTGGTTCCGTAAGGCAGCCGCCTGCTTGTGTGTCATGTCTTCGATCTTTTTCCCCAAAACGACCGCGCTGCCATCTGAGGGCGAATCCAGGGAACCGACGATGTTGAGCAGGGTCGTTTTTCCAGACCCACTCGGGCCGACCAGGCCGGCGAATTCAGCCTTTGCGAAATTCAGGCTAACCTTGTTCAGCGCCCATATCTTGTGCTCTCCCATGGAGTAAATTTTGACAAGGTCTTTTGTTTCGATGACGTGTGAATTTTCCATTGTCTCTTTGTCCCTCTCTTTATATACGGATCTATTC